>JBIIDD010000020.1:0-9802 GCA_044238565.1 Candidatus Nanopelagicales bacterium | reverse complement strand
CTCACCGATGATGACCTGGTTGCGCTGCTCGATCGCGCCCTGGTCGAGCCCCGAGGCCTCAACTCAACGGTGACCGTGAGCCCCGAGGCACGTGACCACCTCGTGCGCATCGCCGGTGGTGATGCCCGGCGCATGCTCACGGCCCTGGACGCGGTCGCAGGCCTGGTGACCTCGACGCGCGGCCCCGGCGCGGAGATCGCGCTGGAGGATGTGGAGGCGGCGGTGCTCACGGCGGCGGTCCGCTACGACCGCGACGGAGATCAGCACTACGACGTCATCAGCGCCTTCATCAAGAGCGTCCGCGGCAGCGATCCGGACGCCGCTCTGCACTACCTCGCCCGCATGATCGAGGCGGGGGAGGATCCCCGCTTCATCGCGCGGCGGCTGATGATCCTCGCCAGTGAGGACATCGGCCTGGCTGATCCATCGGCGCTGCAGACCGCCGTCGCCGCAGCCCAGGCGGTCGCACTACTGGGCATGCCGGAGGGCAGGCTCACCCTCGCGCACGCGACGATCCATCTCTCGCTGAGCCCCAAGTCCAACGCCGTCATCAAGGCCATCGATGCGGCTCAGGCCGACGTGCGCGCGGGCCGGATCGGCACGGTGCCCGCCCATCTGCGCGATGCGCACTACCCCGGAGCACGACCCCTGGGCCACGGCGTGGGCTACCGGTATCCGCACGACGAGCCGACGGGGGTCTCCGCGCAGCAGTATCTCCCCGACCCGCTCGTCGGACACGCTTACTACGAGCCGACCCGACACGGGGCCGAGGCGGCATGGGCGGACATCGCCGAGCGGGTCGCGCGCCTGCGCGAGGGCGGCACCCCGGAGGGACCGCGTGCCGAGCGTTAGGCTCCGGTCATGCGCAGGACAGTCTGGATCGCCCTGGGGGCGACAGCAGGGGTGATCGCCTACCGGCGCGGGCAGAAGCTCGTTGAGGAGGCTCGCGCCCGAGGTGTGGTGGGCAGCGTGCAGGCCGCGACACTGTCTGCGTCGACGGTGGCCGCCTCGGCCCGCACCCTCCTGGAGACCATGTCCGGCACATCTGCGCCCGAGGCACCCGCGGTGCGCTCGGCACCGGTCACGGGAGCGGCTGCAGCGCGTGTTCTCGCAGAGTCACGGGCGGCCGGCTGATGGATTCGGCTGAGATCCGCACGCGCTTCCTGATGTTCTTCGCCGATCGCGGGCACCAGGTCATCCCCTCGGCGTCGCTCCTCCTCGACGATCCGACGCTGCTCTTCGTCAACGCCGGAATGGTGCCCTTCAAGCCCTACTTCCTGGGCGAAGCCCCGCCGCCGTATCCCCGGGCGACGAGTGTCCAGAAGTGCGTCCGCACCCTCGATATCGAGGAAGTCGGCAAGACCACGCGCCACGCGTCCTTCTTCCAGATGGCCGGCAACTTCTCCTTCGGCGACTACTTCAAGGAAGGCGCTATCCCCTTCGCTTGGGACCTGCTCACCGGCAGCATTTCCGATGGTGGCTTCGGATTCGCCGAGGACCGCCTCTGGGTCACGGTCTACGACGACGACGACGAGGCTGCGGACATCTGGCACCAGCAGGTGGGCGTGCCTCGCGAGCGAATTCAGCGTCGTGGACCCAAGGACAACTACTGGTCGATGGGCGTGCCGGGGCCGGGTGGCCCGTGCTCGGAGATCTACTACGACCGTGGCGCGGCGTACGGCCGCGAGGGCGGCCCCATCGTTGACGAGGACCGCTATCTCGAGGTGTGGAATCTCGTCTTCATGCAGGAGGAGCTCTCCGCGGTGCGGTCCAAGGAGGACTTCGATGTCCTCAAGCCGCTACCCGCCAAGAACATCGACACGGGAATGGGCCTAGAGCGCATGGCCGCCCTGCTCCAGGGTGTGGAGAACATCTACGAGATCGACACCACTAAGCGCATCCTCGATCGCGCGAGCGAGCTCACCGGAGTCGCCTACGGCGCGGGGGAGAAGTCCGATGTCGCGTTGCGCGTCATAGCTGACCACTCACGCACCTGCGCCTTCCTCATCGGCGACGGTGTCATCCCAGGAAATGAGGGTCGCGGTTACGTACTTCGCCGACTCATGCGCCGAGTGATTCGCAACATGCGAATCCTCGGCTGCGAGGAGCCATCGATCGGTGAGCTCATGGCCACGACGATCATGACGATGGCACCCCAGTACCCCGAGCTCAATGACGAATCGAGCCGCATCGGGACCATCTCGGTGCAGGAGGAAGCGAGCTTCCTCCAGACGCTCAAGACGGGCACGCAGATCTTCGATGTGGCGGCGGCCGAGGTGCGCAGCAACGGCGGTGCACTTTTGCCGGGAGATCAGGCGTTCGTGCTGCACGACACGTATGGCTTCCCCATCGACCTCACACTGGAGATGGCTCGCGAGCAGGGCCTGGATGTCGACGAGGCTGGCTTCCGTCGCCTCATGTCCGAGCAGCGCGAGCGGGCTAAGGCCGATGCTCGATCGCGCAAGGCGGGGGTCACCGCCGTCACGGCGTACCGCGAAGTGCTGGAGACAGGTGGCACCACAGGCTTCACGGGCTACGTCGAGACCACCACCGAGGGTGTCATCACCGGGATCCTGCGCGATGGCACCGTTGTGCCGGTTGCGCGAGAGGGCGAACACGTCGAGATCGTGCTCAATCGCACGCCCTTCTACGCCGAGGCGGGTGGGCAGCTGGGCGATCACGGTCGCGTGACCACGTCCGGCGGGGCCGTGCTCGAGGTGTACGACGTGCAGACCCCCGTGCCCGGCCTCTTCATCCACCGTGCGACCGTCGCCTCGGGTGAGGTCGTCTCCGGTGACGAGGCCGTGGGGCACGTCGACATCGAGCGCCGGCGCGCCATTTCGCGTGCGCACACGGCCACGCACCTGGTGCATCGGGCCTTCCGCGAATTCCTCGGTGACACGGCGACCCAGATGGGCTCAGAGAACGCCCCCGGCCGCCTGCGCTTCGACTTCCCGAGCACGGGTCCGGTCGGTGACGTGATGCTTCGCGACGTCGAGGCCCGCGTCAACGACGTGCTCGCAGCCGATCTCGAGGTCATGGCTCAGGTCATGACCCAGGACGAGGCCCGTGCCTTTGGTGCGATGGCGCTCTTCGGCGAGAAGTACGGAAATGAGGTGCGCGTCATCTCGGTGGGCGACTGGGCGCACGAGCTGTGCGGTGGCACCCATGCGCAGCGCTCGGGCCAGCTTGGCGTCGTCACCTTCCTGTCGGAGGGTTCGATCGGCGCCGGAGTGCGACGCGTGGAGGCCCTGGTGGGAGTCGACGCCTACCGGCATCTTGCGCGAGAGCACGTCCTCGTCGATCAGCTCACCGAGATGGTCAAGGCCCGCCCCGAGGAACTCCCCGATCGGATCGAGTCGCTCATCACGCGTCTGAAGGACGCTGAGCGCGAGCTTCAGCGCTACAAGAGCGCTCAGCTCACAAGCAATGTCGAGGGTGTCATCGGCGAGGGCCGCGACCTCGGTCCCTTCCGCATCTGGACCTACCGGGCACCTGACGGCACCTCCGCCGGTGACCTGCGCGAACTTGCCCTGCGTGGTCGCTCGTCGGCGCGCCCCGACATGGGTGTGGGCATGGTCGGGGCCTCCGTCGAGGACGGACGCATCGCGCTGGTGAGCGTCGTCAATGACCGCGCCCGCGAGCTCGGTCTCACAGCCAAGGCACTGCTCGACGCGGCCCTTCCTGCGATCGATGGCCGCGGCGGCGGCAAGGATGACATCGCGCAGGGTGGGGGCACGCGAGTCGAGGGCCTCGACGATGCATTCGCCGCCGTTCAGGCCGCCGTCGCGGCGATGGCCGGGGAGTCCTGAGCTGGAGCGCGGCACCCGCCTCGCGATCGATGTCGGCTCGGTCCGCGTCGGCGTAGCGCGCAGCGATCCCGACGGCATCCTCGCCGTGCCTGAGTCGACGCTCGCTCGAGACGCGCAGACCTTCGAGCGCATCGCGGCGCTCGTCCGCGAACACGACGCCGTGATCGTCTACGTCGGACTGCCCCTCGGCCTCGACGGTCAGGTGGGAGCGGCCGGTGCTTCCGCCGAGGCGTTCGCTGCCGAGCTCGTGCCACTTGCAGGCGTGCCGGTGCATCTCGTCGACGAGCGCCTGTCGACCGTGTCGGCGCAGCGATCCCTCCAGGAAGCCGGCCGCAGCACACGGGAGTCCCGGGGATACATCGACCAGGCGGCCGCCGTGGTCATTCTCGAAGGTGCCCTCGCGCGCGAGCGCGCCGACGGGACTCGGGCGGGGCGAGCGGTTACCGTCTGAGGGTTGCATCCGCGCGCGTGAGGAGGAGGGATTGTGAGTCAGCTCGTCCCCTTCCTCACCGAAGACCCCCTCCCGCCGTCACGCAATCGACGCAGCCCTGTCCGCTGGACTGTCACCGCACTGGGCGTCATCGCCCTCATCGTCGCGGGTGTGTGGGGCGTATCCACGGTGCGCGGACTGGCCCCCGAGGAGCAGTCCTCCATCACCGCAGGCCAGCCCGTCGATGTCGTAGTGGACAGCGGCGATTCGCTGAGCACCCTGGCCGCCAGACTCGCGGAGGCGGGTGTCGTGGCGTCTGCATCGGGATTCCTCGCGACCGCCGAGCTCGACGAGCGGGCCTCGAGCATCGGGCCTGGCGTGTATTCGCTCGAGACCGGCATGGACCCGGCCCAGGTGATCGAGGCGATGCTCGACCCGGCCAGCCGCGCCGCGCCGCTGGTGCTGCCCGAGGGACTGCGACTCGACGAGACCCTGCGCATCACCTCCGAGCGCACCGGTCTGCCCATGACCGAGCTCGAGGCGGCAGCCGCTGATTCTGCTGATCTCGGGCTCCCCGACTGGTCCGGTGGTCGCGTGGAGGGATTCCTCTTCCCGGCTTCCTACGACGTGATTCCGGGCCGCACGCCCGCTGAGGTCCTGGGCGCGATGGTGCGGCGATTCGACATCGCGGCGGATGAGCTGAACCTTGAGAAGCGAGCCAAGCGCATCGGTCTCACTCCCTACGAGGTGCTCACCGTCGCCAGCCTCGTCCAGGCAGAGGCGGCGCCCGAGGACTTCCGCAAGGTCGCGCGTGTCGTCTACAACCGTCTTGACCAGGGCATGAAGCTGCAGTTCGATTCGACGGTCAACTACGCCCTGCGTCAGGACACCTTCTTCCTCACCGACGACATGCTCACGACGTCGTCGCCCTACAACACCTTCGTCATCGATGGGCTCCCACCCGGACCGATCAACTCACCGGGGCAGGAGGCCATCGAAGCAGCGCTCAATCCCGCCAATGGCGACTGGCTCTACTTCGTCACCGTGGATCCCGAGACCCTCACCACGCGCTTCACCGCGGACTACGACCAGTTCCTCGTGTGGAAGCAGAAGTTCCGAGAGACCTACGCCGCGACGGCGGCACCTCAGGCACCCTGATCGGTCATGGCCTCCCGTCGCGCTGCCGTCCTCGGCTCACCCATCTCGCATAGCCGCTCGCCCGTCCTGCACCGCGCGGCCTACGCCGCCCTGGGGCTCGATTGGAGCTACGACGCGATCGAGGTCTCGACCGATGGGCTGCCCGAGTTCCTGGACTCGTGTCATTGGCCGGAGTGGGCAGGACTCTCGCTCACCATGCCGCTCAAGACCGGCGTGCTGCCCCTGCTTGATCACGTGTCCCAGACCGCCGCGGTCGTCGGCGCGGCCAATACGGTCGTCTTCGGCGAGGATGGACGATCGGGGCACAACACCGACGTCGCAGGGATGCAGCGCTCGCTTCGGGAGGCGCACGGGGGCGATCTCGCCCTTCGGCGGGGTGTCATCATCGGGTCGGGGGCAACCGCTCGCAGCGCCCTGGCTGCTCTTGCGGGCCTTGGAGCCACCGATGTGGTGGTCATGGCGCGCACGCCCGAGAAGGCTGCAGGGCTCCTGCGGCTCGGCGTCGATCTGGGTGTGGCCGTGACGGTGTCGCCGTGGGAGGCAGCAGCATTACTCGACTCGGATGCCGTCATCGCCACCGTCCCGCCCGGGGCCGCAGATGGCCTCGTCGCGTCTGTGCCCGCCGGGCCGGGAGTGCTGCTCGACGTCGCCTACGGCGCCGGCGAAACGCCCCTGAGTGCCGCGTGGGCCGGGGCCGGTGGTGCGGTCGCCGACGGCCTCGACCTGCTGCTGTGGCAGGCGGTCGACCAGGTGCATCTCATGACGGGCCTGGAGGCTCCCGCCGAGGCCATGCGCGCTGCCCTCGACGCCGACGCAGGCACGTCCACCCGATGACATCTGGGCTCCTCGCGCTGCTTGCCCTGGGCGCGGGGTTGGGCTTCGGGCCACTCCTCGACCGCGTCGCGAGACTCTCCCTGCGCGAGGACCCCTCGGTCACGTGGCGATCGCGCCCGTTGGCCACGGGCGCGATCGCCGGAGTGGGCGGCGCGGCGGCCGTCCTCCTCGTGCCCACCCTCGCGCTTGCCCCGGCGTGGATCGCGCTCGCGTGGATTGCGGCACCGATCGCGCGCACCGACCTTGCTCGGCATCGAATCCCGGATGGGCTCACTCTCGCGGCGGCGACCGCTGGGGGCCTTCTGCTCCTGATCCCCTGGGATGCGGCGGCCTACGGGCGGGCGTGGCTCGGTGCCCTGGCTGTGACCGCGGGCATGCTTGCCCTGGCGCTGGTGGGGCCGAGCGGGCTCGGGATGGGCGACGTGAAACTCGCGCCCGCACTCGGCCTCTACCTCGGCTACCTCGGCTGGGGCGCGGTCGTGGTCGGTGTGGCGGCCGGCTTCGTCCTGGGCGCTCTCGCGGCACTGGGACTCCTCGCACGGGAGGCGCTGGCTCGCCGGCCGCTCGGCGATGCAATGCGGCGAGCCCTGCCCTTCGGCCCCTTCCTGCTTCTCGGGACCCTCGTGGGGCTCGCTTCGGGGTGAGGTCTGAGAGGATTCGCCCATGGTCCGATGGCTCACGGCAGGGGAATCCCATGGTCCGGCCCTCGTGGCCATCATCGAAGGCCTGCCCGCAGGCATCGAGGTGACCACCGCAGACATCGGGGAGGATCTCCGCCGTCGCCGCCTCGGTGTCGGTCGCGGTGCTCGCATGGCCTTCGAGCAGGACGCCGTGCGTGTGCTCGGTGGCGTGCGTCATGGCCAGAGCCTCGGCTCCCCGATCGCGATCGAGGTCGGCAACAGCGAGTGGCCTAAGTGGCAGTCTGTGATGTCCGCAGACCCTGTCGACGAGGCCGAACTGGCCGCGCTCGCTCGCAATGCACCGCTCACACGCCCGCGCCCGGGCCATGCCGACCTCGTGGGCATGCAGAAGTACGGCTTCGATGATGCTCGCCCTGTGCTCGAGCGCGCGAGTGCACGGGAGACCGCTGCCCGCGTGGCACTCGGAGCGGTTGCTCGAGCTTTCCTCCGACAGGTGGGCGGAATCGAGGTCGTCAGCCACGTGGTGCGCATCGGCGGCGCCGTCGCCGAACCCGATTCGGTGCCTCGGGCGGAGGATCGCGAGCGCATCGATGACGATCCCGTCCGGGCCCTGGATCCAGCCGCAAGCGAGCGCATGCAGGCGGAGATCTCCGCCGCGCACCGCGACGGGGACACGCTTGGAGGCGTGGTCGAGGTCGTGGTGCATGGACTCCCGCCGGGGCTCGGCAGCCACGTCCACTGGGATCGTCGCATCGACGCCAAGCTCGCCGCAGCCCTCATGGGCATCCAGGCCATCAAGGGTGTGGAGGTCGGCGATGGCTTCGACCTCGCAGCTCGACGTGGATCGCTCGCACAGGACGAGATCGTGTCCGAGGGTGATCGACTCACACGGACATCGGGGCGTTCGGGCGGCACCGAGGGGGGCATGACCACGGGGGAGACCCTGCGTGTGCGAGCCGCAATGAAGCCCATTTCGACGATCCCCCGCGCCCTGCAGACGGTGGACGTTGCGACAGGTGAGCCCGCCAAGGCGATCAACCAGCGATCCGATGTGTGCGCGGTGCCAGCTGCAGGCGTCGTGGCGGAGGCGATGGTCGCCCTGGTCATGGCCGATGCCATCGTGGAGAAGTTCGGCGGCGACTCTGTCGAGGAGACGCGACGCAATCTGCGCTCCTATCTCGATCACCTGGCTTTCTCGTGACGTCCGTGGTGATCGTGGGAGCCCCGGGCGCCGGCAAGTCCACGGTCGGTCGACGCCTTGCGCGGCGCTGGGGGGTGCCTTTCCGCGACAGCGATCAGATGGTGGAGGCCGACGCGGGCAAGAGCGTGGCCGACATCTTCGTCGACGAGGGGGAAGAGGCCTTTCGCGAGCGAGAGCGCGACACCATCGCCCGAGCACTCGACGATCCTGATGGCGTCCTGGCGCTCGGTGGCGGGGCCGTTCTGGACCCCACCACTCGCGCACGTCTCGTCGAGGCGCCTTGCGTCTGGCTGCGCGTGGGTGTCTCCGAAGCGGCGAGGCGTGTGGGTCTCAACACCAGCAGGCCCCTGCTGCTCGGCAATGTTCGCGGCACGCTCATGACGCTGCTCGATGAGCGCACGCCGCTTTACGACGAGGTCGCCACGTGGACCGTGGACACGGATGGGCGTACGGCGGATGAGGTCGTCGAAGCGGTAGTGACCGCCGTGGAGGGAGCGTGATGTCCGAGGCCGTCACCCGCATCCCCGTCCGTGCAGAACGGCCCTACGACGTCCTCGTCGGCCACGGTCTGCTCGGTGAGCTCCGCGGACTTCTCGGTGAGGACTGCAGGAGAGTCGCCATCATCGCGCCGGCCGCACTCTCGACATCCGCGGAGGCGGTGCGAGAGGACCTCGCCTCCGACGGGCTCGAAGCGATTGCCCTGGAGGTGCCCGATGGAGAAGCCGCCAAGACGCCGGAGGTGGCGGCCTTCTGCTGGTCGGTCCTGGGACAGGCAGGCTTCACGCGCACCGACGCGATCGTCGCGATCGGGGGAGGATCGACCACCGATCTGGCGGGCTTCGTCGCCGCGACATGGCTGCGCGGCGTACGTGTGGTGCACATCCCCACGACGGTCCTGGGCATGGTCGATGCCGCCGTCGGCGGCAAGACGGGCATCAACACCGATGCCGGCAAGAACCTCGTGGGCTCCTTCCATGAGCCTGCAGGCGTGCTGTGCGACCTCACCGCCCTGGAAACCCTGCCGCGCAATGACCTCATCGCAGGGCTCGCCGAGTCCGTGAAGTGCGGACTCGTGAGAGATCCCGCGATCCTCGAGCTCGTCCTTGCCGATCCTGAAGATTCGGTACGCCCGGATTCCGACCGCCTGCGCGACATCATCGAGCGTTCGATCCGCGTCAAGGCTGATGTCGTTGCGACCGACCTCCGCGAATCCATCGGGGGTCCGCTCGGGCGCGAGATCCTCAACTACGGGCACACGCTGGGACATGCGATCGAACGTGTCGAGGACTACCGCTGGCGGCATGGAGCAGCAATCAGCGTCGGCATGGTCTACGTCGCGGAGCTCGCTCGGCTCGCCGGACGCCTCGACGATGCGACAGTCGATCTGCACCGCGAGGTGCTCAGCGCGCTCGGTCTCCCGACCACCTACGCCAGTGGCCGCTGGGATCGTCTGCTTGCGGCCATGCGCGTCGACAAGAAGGCGCGAGGCGACCTCCTGCGGTTCGTCGTCCTCGATGGCCTGGCGCGTCCGTCCATCCTGGAAGGCCCCGATCCCGCCCTGCTGGCGGCGGCGTACGCGGAGGTGACGTCATGAGTGGTGGGCGTGTGCTCGTGCTCAATGGGCCCAATCTGGGCCGCCTCGGCGTGCGCGAGCCGGAGATCTACGGACACACGACCCACGACGAATTGGCCCAGGCCTGTCGTGACTGGGGCCACGCCCTCGGCC
>JBIIDD010000289.1:0-2733 GCA_044238565.1 Candidatus Nanopelagicales bacterium | reverse complement strand
TGAGTCGGGCTTCGCGCCCGGCAGGGGCTTGACGCCGCGCGTGCGCAGGTTCCACTTCAGGGTGACGACTCTCAGCACGATGACCGTCGCCAGGCAGGCGAATGCCGCGACTCCTCCGCTGAATGTGTCGAGGAGGACGTAGATGGTCGCGCCGATGACGGCGAGCAGGGCATAGGGCTGGCTCGGCAGCAGGATCTGCGGAGTCTCACCGCGAAGCAGGGACACGAGCACGCCTCCGGTGACTGCCGCGAGGAAGCCGACCGTGATCGCACCGATGTCGGGCAGGCCGAACTCCACGGCGAGCTGCGCTGCGATGACGGCGTACAGCCCCAGGGCGAGCGCGTCGAGGATGATGAAGGTCCAGCCGTCGACGGAGATCCAGCGCCCGACGAGCAGCACGGTGACGACGGCGCCCAGCACCGTGACGACGTACCAGGGTGAACGCAGGGCGAGCGGGGGCAGATTGCCCAGCAGGATGTCGCGCGTGATGCCGCCGCCGAGCCCGAGCACGAAGGCGAAGACAGCGACTCCGACGATGTCGTAGCTGACCTTGCCCGGCTGGCGCCCGAGGATCGCGCCGGAGACAGCGGCGACGAACGTCGTGACGAGAGCCAGCCACAGGGGAGTGTTGGCGGCGATATTGGGGACGTCGATGGTGGGCATCGCGGGCAAGGCTAATGGGGTCGATCTCAGGCGCGATGCAGGCCGAAGGTGAGGCCCAGATCCGCGTCGGCACCTGCATGGTCGCCCGCCTCGGGCTCGCCCTCGGCGTAGGAGGTCGCGAGGACTTCGCCGGCGATGAGCTCTCCGTGCTCGCGCATCGCTGCGGCCACCATCGGCTCACTGGCCTGCCACCGCAGGGCGATGCGATCGGAGATATCCAGTCCGGCGGTCTTGCGCGCCTCCTGGATGAGGCGCACGGCCTCGCGAGCGGTGCCGAGGCTGCGGAGTGCGTCGGTGAGCTCCAGGTCGAGAGCGACCGTCTCGCCCTCACCGCTCGCGACCGACCACCCTTCGCGCGGGGTCTCGGTGATGACGACGTCCTCCTCGGTCAGATCGACGACACCGATGCCGTCGACGCTGACCTGGGCTGCGCCTGACCTCAGGCCAGAGGCAAGTGCGGCGGCATCGGTGGCCGCGATGGCTGCCGCGATGTCCTGGACCTGCTTGCCGTAGCGCTTGCCGAGGGCGCGGAAGTTGGCCTTGGCGGTGACGTCGACCAGGTCGCCCTCGCTCGCGGCGAGGCTCGCCATGTCGAGGACGTTGAGCTCGCTCGCGACCTCGGCGACGAGCTCGGCGGGGAGCGAGGACCAGCCGGGTGCCGAGACGAGTGCGCGGGCCAGGGGCTGCCGGGTGCGCACGCTGGAGGCCGCTCGGGCGGCACGGCCGAGCTCGACGACGCGGCGTACGAGCGCGACCTGCCCGGCGAGCGTGTCGTCGATGACCGCGTCGTCGACCGTGGGCCACGAGGCCATGTGGACGCTCGGAGGAGCATCGGCATCCACCGAGCGCACCATGTCCTGCCACACCCGCTCGGTGACGAAGGGGGTGAACGGCGCCATCACGAGAGTCACGATGCGCAGTGCCTCGTCGAGCGTGGCGAGGGCGGCGGGATCGCCGTCCCAGAAGCGCCGGCGGGAGCGGCGGACGTACCAGTTGGACAGGTCGTCGACGAAGGCCGAGATCAGCCGGCCGGCCCGCTGGGTGTCGAAGACCTCCAGGGCGGCGTCGACGTCACGCGCCAGGCGGTGCGCCTCGCTGAGCACCCAGCGGTCGAGCGCGGGGCGCTCGGCGATGGGGGGAGTGCCGGATGACGTAGGCGTCCAGTCCGCGGCCCGCGCGTAGAGGGAGAGGAATGCGGCGGTGTTCCAGTAGGTGAGGAGCACCTTGCGCACGACCTCGCCGATCGCGGCATGCCCGACGCGGCGGGCCTGCCAGGGCGATCCCGACGCGAGCATGAACCAGCGGACGGCGTCGGCGCCGTGCTCGTCCATGAGCGGGATCGGCTCCAGCACGTTGCCGAGGTGCTTGCTCATCTTGCGGCCGTCCTCGTCGAGGATGTGGCCGAGGCAGACGACGTTCTTATAGGAGGACTGGTCGAAGACGAGCGTGCCGACCGCCATGAGGGTGTAGAACCACCCGCGGGTCTGGTCGATGGCCTCGCAGATGTAGTCGGCGGGGTAGCGAGCGGCGAACTCCTCCTGCCCCCGGTGCGGGTAGCCGAACTGCGCGAAGGGCATCGCGCCGGAGTCGTACCAGCAGTCGATGACCTCCGGCACGCGCGTGGCGGTCTCGCCGCACTCGGGGCAGGGGAAGGTCACCTCGTCGACGAAGGGGCGGTGCGGGTCGAGGTCGGCCAGCTCCCGTCCGCTCAGCTGGCCGAGCTTGGCGAGGGAGTCCACCGCGGTGAGATGGCCCTCGGGGCAGCGCCAGATCGGCAGGGGCGTGCCCCAATAGCGGTTGCGCGACAGCGCCCAGTCGACGTTGTTGTTGAGCCAGTCGCCGTAGCGACCCCACTTGATCGTCTCCGGGTACCAGTTCGTGCCCTCGTTCTCGCGCAGCAGCTCGTCCTTGATCTGCGTCGTCTTGATGTACCAGGAGGGCTGGGCGTAGTAGATGAGCGGCGTGTGGCAGCGCCAGCAGTGCGGGTAGGAGTGCTCGTAGCCGACGTGCTTGAAGAGCAGGTCGCGTGCCTTGAGGTCGGCGACCAGGGTGTCGTCGGCCTTCTTGAAG
>JBIIDD010000288.1:0-2740 GCA_044238565.1 Candidatus Nanopelagicales bacterium | reverse complement strand
ACCGGGCTCGAGCGACCAATACCTTCGGCGTTACCCACGAACGGAGGATCAATGAAGGTTCGAATCGGACTCACCGCGCTTGCGTCGAGTGCCCTCGCACTCGGACTGCTCGTCGCGCCCGGGGCGGCGACGGCGGCACCTGTAGCGCCGGCCGCCGAGCCCAGGGCAGAGAAGCCGTCAGGCGAGGCCTTGGTGCGCATCGACAAGGGCAATGCAACGGCCACGGAGATTTCCAAGGGCAGTTACCGGATCGTCGTCCCCCGCGGCGCGAGCATCGGATGGCTGGGCGAAGTTTCGGGCAAGGGTGCGCGCATCGGCACCTTCACACCCAAGGCGCTTGTCGCGGGCTGGTCGCGCCTGGGCAACACCGACCCCAATCGGGCCACCGCCACGCTCACCTGGAACAACAAGGGCGCGGAGCGCCCCACCTTCCGTCCGGTGACGCTCAAGGCACCGCGGGTCGGCTCCAACGGCCAGATCACCTTCGTCGCCACGGTCCAGGGCAAGCTGCCCAAGAACTTGAAGGACTTCTCCCTCAACGTCTATCGCACCAATCCGAGTCCTCGTGCGTACCCGGTGTACGGACCCGAGATCGTGATCGCCGGACTGGTCGTCATGCAGGCGGTGCTCACAGCTGAGAACGTCGGATACGTCGAGTGGACGCCGGTCAGCAATACGCGTTCGGATCCATGCGGGACGGTCGATTTTGACTCCTCCGGGGTCCACCCGATCGCCGAGGACATCGTCTGCGCGGGCCTGTACATCAGCAATGTGCAGGTGGACGGGACCGCGAGTCAGGTCGACGTCACCAGCAGCCAGGTCAACGGTGAGATGGCCTACGGCTACGTGGATGACGCCTCCACGCAGGGGGCGCAGCCCCGAGCCGGCGCGCTGCTCACCCTCTGGGCCACGCTCCTCTCGCTCACCTAGGCCTCGTCAACTCCATCACTGTGGGGTGGGACGCATCGCGTCCCACCCCACAGTGCTTGGTGCCTCAGCTCCGCATGATGTGCCAGTTGCGCGGCTCAGTCCTGGTCGAGCTTGACCTTGGCTTTGCGGCCGCGAATCGTGCAGTGGTTGAGGGCCTTGACGACCTTTCGCGCCTTGGCCTCGGGCACATCGACGAGCGAGAAGAACTCCATGATCTTCACCGGACCCACGTCGCGGCCCTTGAGACCGGCCTCACCGGTCACGGCACCGACGATGTCGCTGGGGGTCACGCCTGACTTGCGCCCGAGCGACACCCAGATGCGTGCCTTGCCCGGCGCGGGCTGAGTCTGCTTCGCCGAGGGACCCGGGCGGGGCTTGCCCTGCTTGTCGGTCTTCCCGCGGGCGCCGGGCCTGCTGTCGCCGTCCAGTGATGCTGAGAGTTCACGGTCGTCGTCGGCCACGTCACCGCCATTGCCTTCATGGACCAGCGCGAATGCTGCGAGGAGCACTGCCTCGGCGTCACGCTCGTCCAGCAACTCGGCGACGACGTCTTGGAAGGACTCCAGTCGCGCCTGCTGGTCAGGATCGTCGAGCAGGTCCTCGATCGCCTCGCGGCTCCGCTCGAGACGCATCATGCGCACGTCGGCGATGCTCGGCACCTTCTCGATGGGGATGCGTGTGTCGAGCAGCTTCTCAATTGCGGCGAGCATCCTGCGTTCGCGCGGCTCGACCAGACTCAGCGCGACTCCTTCGCGTCCCGCGCGACCGACTCGACCGATGCGGTGGACGTAGACCTCGGGCGAGGACGGCAGGTCGTAGTTGACGACATGTGACAGGTGATCGACGTCGAGGCCCCGTGCGGCAACGTCTGTCGCTACGAGCAGATCGATGGTGCGCGAGCGAAGCCGGCCCATCACGCGATCGCGCTGATCCTGAGTGAGACCACCATGGAGTGCCTCTGCCTGGTAGCCGCGCGCGGCGAGTGCCTGGGCAAGATCGTCCACCTCGCCTCGCGTGCGGCAGAAGATGATGGCGGCGGTGGGATCCTCGGCATCCAGGAGGCGCATCACCGCGGCGGGCTTGTCGAATCGCTTGACGACGTAGGCCGCTTGGCGCACCCGCGGGACGTCATTCGCCTGCCGGGCTGGTGCGGCGATGGCAACCCGCTCGGGATTGCGCAGATGCTTGCTGGCCAGCTTGTCGATCCGCTTCGGCATCGTGGCCGAGAAGAGAACTGTCTGGCGGTCACCTGGCGTCTTGGAAAGGATCGTCTCGATGTCCTCGATGAATCCCATCTCGAGCATCTCATCGGCCTCGTCCAGCACGACCGTACGCACCTGACTGAGCTTGAGCGCACCGCGATCGCATAGGTCCAGAGCGCGCCCGGGTGTTGCAACCACGACGTCGACACCACGTCGCAGCGCCTCGATCTGCTGGCGGGCGGGCGCGCCGCCGTAGATCGCGACGAGTCGCACGCCAACCGATCGGCCGTAACTCTGGAAGGCCTGAGCGACTTGGAGTGCCAACTCACGGGTGGGGACCAGGATGAGGGCGCTCGGCTCCTTGGCTCGTTCGGACCCCTCCAGGCGGTGGAGGATCGGCAAGGCGAAGGCGGCGGTCTTGCCGGTGCCGGTCGCCGCCTGTCCCAGCATGTCGGCACCATCGATGAGGAGCGGAATCGAGGCAGCCTGGATCGGCGTGGGCTCCTCGTAGCCGAGGGCGGCCAGTGCGGACTGGATCTCACCCCTCAGTCCCAGGGAAGTGAAGTCGAGACTCGGGGTATCCATGGGCGGACGCTACCGCGCCCGGG
>JBIIDD010000287.1:0-2759 GCA_044238565.1 Candidatus Nanopelagicales bacterium | reverse complement strand
CCGCGTGCGCCTCGGTGATCCCGAGGGCGACGTACTCCCGCTTGCCGACCTCCACCCGCCCCGCGAGGACGACGACAGGACGTCCCTGATCGAGGGCAGCGGCGGCCACTCCGCTGACCACCTTGCCTCGCAACGACTGCCAGTCGAAGCAGCCTTCCCCCGTGATCACCAGGTCGCTCGCTGCGATCGCCGCCTCCAGGCCGAGGATCCCCGTCACCGTGTCGATGCCGGGCACGCGCCTGCCTCCGAGCAGCATCAGCCCGTAGCCGAGGCCACCACCGGCACCGGCACCGAGTGCGACCGCGGGATCCCTGCCATCCGCCTGTCGACCGATTGCGCGGGAGTAGTCCGCCAGGGCGGTTTCGAGTTGCTCGACGGACGCATCGTCCGCGCCCTTCTGCGCGGCGAACCCTCGCGCCGCACCGCGCGCACCCAGCAACGGCGAGTCCACATCGCTCGCCACGACGATCTCGACGTCTCCCACGCGCGAGCGCGCAGGGGCGAGGTCGACAGCAGCCACATCGGTGAGCGACGCGCCGCCCGCATCGAGTGCGGCCGGCGCACCGGCAGCATCACGCGCGGTCGCACCCAGGGCCGCGAGCATTCCTGCGCCCCCGTCGGTCGACGCCGTCCCGCCCAGACCCACGATGATCCGCCGCGCGCCCGAGTCGATCGCCGCGGCGATGAGCTGCCCCACGCCGTACGACGTCGCCGCGCGCGCATCGCGGCGGTCGGGGTGGACGAGGGCGAGGCCGCACCCGTGGGCGGATTCGACGTAGCCCGTGTCATCCACCATGAGGACCATGCCGATGGCCGTATCCCCCATGGGGCCGCGCAGCCCCACCGGAGCGATGTCGCCTCCGAGCACCGTCGACACAGCCCTGACGAAGCCGGGACCGCCATCGGACATCGGCATGAGCGTGAGGGTGTCGTCGGGGGCGTGCGACCGCCATCCGGCCGCGATCGCCTCCGCAGCCTCGACTGCCGACAGGGTGCCCTTGAAGTCATCGGGCGCGATGAGTACGCGCATCCGCTGACCGTATCCAGCCCAGGCACGGTGGCCAAGGCGGTGCGACAATGACCACATGGCCTTCACCGAGCCGGCACCCACCCCGCTCGCCCTGCTTCTGCTCGGCAACGGTGCGGATCCCGACAGCGAGCGCGGTGTCGAATGCCCCGGTGATCTTCCGCCTGCGAGCGACCCCGATCTCGTCGCGCGTGCGGCCGCAGCCAAGGCGGCCCTCGGCGATCGCGTCTACATCCTCGGCCACCACTACCAGCGCGATGAGGTCATCCAGTTCGCCGACACCACCGGCGACTCGTTCAAGCTCTCCCAGCAGGCGGCGGCGCATCCCGAGGCGGAGTTCATCGTCTTCTGCGGTGTGCACTTCATGGCGGAGAGCGCCGACATCCTCACCGCAGATCACCAGCAGGTCGTGCTCCCGGATCTCGCGGCAGGCTGCTCCATGGCAGACATGGCGGCCATCCACCAGGTCGACGCCGCTTGGGCAGCGCTCGAGGGCGCGGGCATCGCGTCGACCACCATCCCGATCACCTACATGAACTCCTCCGCCGACATCAAGTCCTTCACGGGGCGCAACGGCGGGGCCATCTGCACGTCGAGCAACGCCAAGAGGTCACTGGAGTGGGCCTTCGAGCGCGGAGAGCGAGTGTTCTTCCTCCCCGATCAGCACCTCGGGCGCAACACCGCCGTCCGAGATCTCGGCCTGTCGCTCGACGACTGCGTGCTGTGGGATCCGCATCGTGAGCATGGCGGCCTCACCGACGACCAACTCCGTGCGGCGAAGGTGATCCTGTGGCGAGGGCACTGCTCGGTGCACGGGCGCTTCACCGCTGAAAGCGTGGCCGACGTACGCGCGCGCATCCCCGGAGTGCAGGTGCTCGTGCATCCCGAGTGCCGCTACGAGGTCGTGGAGAGTGCCGACCTGGTGGGCTCCACGGAGTTCATCATCAAGACCCTCGATGAGGCTCCCGCCGGCAGCTCATGGGCGATCGGCACGGAGCTCAACCTCGTACGCCGTCTCGCCCTGCACCACCCGGACAAGACCATCGTCTTCCTCGACAAGGACGTGTGCTTCTGCTCGACGATGAACCGCATCGACCTCCCGCACCTGGTGTGGGCACTGGAGAACCTCGTCGATGGGCGCGTCGTCAATCGCATCACCGTCGACGACGACACGGCGCATTGGGCCCGCGTCGCGCTCGATCGGATGCTGGCACTCCCGGGAGTGGGCGCCAAGGACTAAGGCGCGTCGCTTTCACCCCCGGAGTGGTCGTCCCCGCGGGAACCTTCCCGCTCAAACGGCCGCCAGTCCCAGGGTGAAAGCAATCCCGGGGCGGCTAGAGCCATTGAGAGGCGTCACCGCGGCAGTGTGGCTGTGGATGACCCCGAACACCGGCACAGATTCCGGGGCAGGGTTCAGCCATGCCGGATGCCTTGGACTCGACGCGGATCACTGCAGCGCGGGTGCACGCCATTGCGGGCAAGGGCCCCCTGCGAGTGGCCGACGCGCTCAAGGCTGGGATCACCCGTGGCGCCCTCCGCGCCGCGATCGCCTCTGGAGATCTCGACCGACCGAGCCATGGTGTCATCGCCGTCGCGGACCCGGACGTCACTTCGCCCACGCTCCAGCAACGCTGTCGGGCCATTGCCGTGCGTCGTCCCTCGATCGTTTTCAGCCACTCCACGGCATCCGAGCTTCAGAACCTTCCGCTCCTGCGGAACGCCGACCGGTTGA
>JBIIDD010000286.1:0-2769 GCA_044238565.1 Candidatus Nanopelagicales bacterium | reverse complement strand
GGTGTGCATGCCGCACGGCTGGGGTCATGCGTCGCGTGACGGTGTCGGCTGGTCGCACGCTGCATCACTGCCCGGCAGCAGCGTCAACGACATCACCGAGGACACTCGCTACGACCCGCTGAGCGGCAACGCCGCGGTGACGGCGCTGCCCGTGTCGCTTCAGCTCGCCTGAGCTCACCCCAGCGATGCGCGTGCACGGATTCCGCCCGTTATCGACGCTAAGGACGCTGTTAGCGTCGATAACCGGCGGTAGGCGTGCAGCCGCCTAGTCAGCGAGCAGGGGCGTGATGTCCTCGACGATCTCGGTCGGCTTGGTCTTGGGTGCGTAGCGCTTCACCGTCGTGCCGTCGGGGGCGACGAGGAACTTCGTGAAGTTCCACTTGATGGAGGAGCCCAGCAGCCCGCCGGCGCGGTCCTTGAGGAATGCGAAGACCGGGTGCGTGCCCTTGCCGTTGACGTCGATCTTGGTGGAGAGCGGGAATGTCACGCCGTAGTTGACCTTGCAGAACTCCTCGATCTGGCCGTCGTCGCCGGGCTCCTGGTGGGCGAATTGGTCGCACGGGAAGCCGAGGACCACCAGGCCCTGCGGGCCCAACTCCTCGTGGAGCTTCTGCAGGTCGTCGTACTGCGGGGTGAATCCGCACTTGCTCGCGGTATTGACCACGAGCACGGGCTTGCCGGCGTAGTCCGCGAGGGCGACCTCCTTGCCGTGATTGTCGACGAAGGTGAGGTCGTAGAGGGATTGAGGATTCGCCATGCCCCCATTGTCCCGTCCGACGGGGCAGCCGCCAGTCGGGTCGCAGGGCCGGGTGCATCGGCCAAGGCGCCTCAGGTGGGCTTCGTCGCCTAGCCTGTGGGAGTGAGAGCAGGAGCGGTGGCTGTCGGTGTCGCCGCGATCCTGGCGCTCACCGGCTGCAGCCAAGGTGCATCCGATGCGACCGCCCCATCGTCGAGTGCGCCGGTGCTCGATTGCGCCGCGGCCAGCCTCGCGATGGATGACTACTCCGTCGCGCTCGCCGACCTCGCCACGAGCCTCGAGGCAGGTGATGCCATGTCGGCGGTCGCCGCAGCCGATGCCATCTCCTACTCCCTGGATCAACTCGAGGCGTCACTGCCGGATATGCCCGTTGAGGGCGATGCCTTTCTCTCGGCATCTCGAGCCGTGGCGCTGAAGGTCAAGGAATCCGCAGCAGCGTCGCCCGAGATGACCGGACTGCTCGGCGAGCTGACGTCGGCATTCGCCGATCCCGCCTTCGCTCAGGGTGGTGAGGCCATCGACGGGTACGTCGCCCAGGTGTGCCCAGAGGTGAGCTCGGAGGCCAGCCCGTCTGCGCCGTGATCGTTCACGCGGTCAGCGTCACTGGAGTGCGCTGAAGGCCCCGACGAGTGCGGCTCGCGCATCGTCGAGTTCGCCCTGCGGCGGATAGATCGCGCGTCCCTGGGCGGCGAGCGATGTGATCCCCGTCGCGCGCAGGGCGAGCCAGGTGTCTGCCTCCTCGCGCGCGGTGAGCAACTCGTGATGCCAGGGCGGGATCGTGATCGACCCGACGCGATCGCGCGCCGCTGCGATGCTGGCGGCGGCATCCACGGCCGCGGCGCGCACCGTGGCCTTCTGCGCTTCGGAGGTGTCTTCGGGCCCGGCGTACTCCATGACGGAGTTGACGCGTCGCTCACCCGACTCGATGGCGGTGACCGTCTCGTCGAAGGCGCGGGTCAATTCTGCAGCCGTGCGGTCGCGCCAGCGGTCGTCGATGACCCAGGCGATAGCACCCAGCGCCGCGAGCGCCAGTGCGACGCCGACGAGCATGAGGCGCAGACGCGGGCTCACGGCCCGCGCCTCACGCCCTTGCTCGATCGACTCCATGGCCTCCCGAGGCTATGAGGTCACGTGCGTGACTGCACGTCGTGCGGCTACGGGTCGATCCTGGACGCCTCCTGACCGCGCTGAGCCTGCGGGATGAAGACGACAACAGCGGCGACGGCACCACCACCATCGTGATCCCAGGTGACCTCCCCATCGGCAAGGCCGATCCGTCAACCGCACGTTCCCTTGCTCAGCTCACGGGCCGGTGGTCCTCAGAGACTGAAGATCGTGATCGTGAAGACGGCCCAGTCCTCGGGGCCGAAGGAATTGGGATCTCGGTACATCGAGAGGAATTCGCTACTCGCGGGGATGGTCCAGCCGTCCTTCTCGCGCGTCGCCCGTATCCGGATGGATCCCCAAATGTCCTCGTGGGTGGTCTGCTCCCTCCAGCCCGTTCGCACGTTCGCCGGAGAGCTGCGTCCGGGAGGCGTGAATTCGGTCTTCGGGTAGCCGATCGCGGGATCCTTGAGGAGGAGTTTCGAGGTCGTGTCGTAGAGCACGACACCGTCGACCATCTTGGTGAACTCCAAGACCCCTGTCCCGTAGAGCTTGTAGGGCAACTGATCCCCGGGCTTCAGGATCGCCTTGGCCTCGGGCCTTGATTCGAACTTGGTCTGCACCAGCACGTCGTGCCCACTGCCGTTCCGGATCATGCCCTTGACGCCGTCGTCGTCGTAGGTGACGACGTAGTCCGACTGCCCCTCGATAGGCGCGCCGGATGTGGCGCGCAGAATCGGGGGCGAACCTTCGTACCAGTAGAAGCCCTTCTGGGCGTGGTCGGCTGCCGGAGTGGTCGGCAGGTCCGCGGCGGCAGCCACCGCGCCCGAATCCGTGGGCGAGGCGACGGCGTCCGTCCCCGTGGAGCCAGACGACCCGCATCCGGTGAGGGTGAGGCTTCCGGCGAG
>JBIIDD010000285.1:0-2771 GCA_044238565.1 Candidatus Nanopelagicales bacterium | reverse complement strand
TGATCTCGACTCAGGCAGACGCCGCGATGGAAACTGTCCGTGCCGACCCGCGCTTCCAGGCCGCTCTCGCCACACGCGGCATCCACGACATGACCGCGGTGCACCTCGAGACCTGGCCCTTCGGCTCCGCCGTGCCGGATGGGGTAGATGCGAGTCGCCGGCTGGTGTGGACTCCGCTGTGGCATCGCCCGACGCCGGAGGCCAACGTCTACGCGCATCCGATCTCGGGAGTGCGCGCGATCGTCGACCTGGACACCGCCGAGGTGCTCGCCGTCGAGGACGAGGGCATCATCCCCATCCCGAGCACTCCGGGCCCCTACCGCGCCGACGAGACTGGCGCGGATATCCATCTCAAGGAACTCTCCATCACACAGCCCGACGGCGCGTCATTCGAGATGGACGGCTGGGCGGTCTCGTGGGAGCGCTGGCGCCTGCGCATCGGATTCGACCAGCGCGAGGGCCTGGTCATCCACGATGTGCGCTTCATGGACGGTGCTATCGAACGCCGCATCGCACACCGACTGTCCATCGCCGAGCTGGTGATCCCCTACGGCGATACCGTGGCCGAGGCGCATCGCAAGCAAGCGTTCGACACCGGTGAGTTCGGGCTCGGCAACTACACGAACTCCCTCGTGCTGGGATGCGACTGCCTGGGCGAGATCGTCTACCGGGACGTGGCCATCATGGATCCGACCGGCGACGTCCGCGTCGTCGAGCAGGGCATCTGCCTTCACGAGGAGGACCACGGGATCCTGTGGAAGCACACCGATGAGCACGGCCACGTAGAAGTGCGGCGAGGGCGCCGCTTCGTGGCGTCGTCGATCGTCACCGTGAACAACTACGAGTACGGCTACTTCTGGTACTTCTACCAGGACGGCTCGATCGAGTTCGAGGCCAAGCTCACCGGCATCGTCCTCACCATCGCCGGGGAGCGCGGACCGTCATCCACCGAGCTTGAGCCGGGGCTGCTCGCGCCGTACCACCAGCACATCTTCTGCGCACGCATCGACCTGGACATCGACGGCACAGCCAACACGGTGATCGAGGTCGAGTCAGAACCCCTCCCCGCCGGACCCGACAACCCGCATGGCGCGGCGTACACGACTCGCAAGACACCACTGCAATCGGAGATGCAGTCCCGCCGCACAGTGGATCCCTTCAACGGGCGCTACTGGACGGTCGTCAACACCGGCTCCACGAACCACCTCGGCGATGCCGTCGGCTACAAACTCGTCCCCGGACATACGACATTCCCCATGGCGAGCCCCGACTCGGTCATCGGTCGACGTGCCGGCTTCATGTACCACCACCTGTGGGTCACCCCGCACGATGCCGACGAGCGCTACCCCGCCGGCAACTACCCCTTCATGCACCCCGGCGGCGCGGGCCTGCCGGAGTGGACATCGCAGGATCGTTCGGTGACGGACACCGACGTGGTGCTGTGGTACTCCTTCGGGACGAATCACATCCCCCGGACAGAGGACTGGCCGGTCATGCCTGTGGAGCGGGTCGGCTTCCACCTCAAGCCGGTGGGGTTCTTCCGACGCAGCCCGGGGATCGACGTGGCCCCTCAGCCGGGTCACTGCCACTGAGGCCGTAGCCAGGCGGAACTACGGCAGATTCATGCCAGGGGTATACGCCGCGATGGATGCACGCGTGGCCACGCGTCGCGTGCCCGCGGGGAGGCCGGCGAGCACCGCTGCTGCCGCACTGGCGATCACTACTCGGTCGTGGAGATCGGCACCCGCCAGCAGCGACCAGGCATAGCCGCCGTGGAAGGCATCGCCGCATCCGGTGGTGTCGACTGCCGTCGCAGGGAAGGCGGGCACGTGCACCCCGGCCCCAGGTGCGTCGAACGCGTGCGCACCCGCGGTGCCCTCCGTGAGCACGACGACAGCGCGCTTGTCATTCCACAGGGCCTCAGCGATGGCGGCCGGGTCCTCGAGCCCGGTCACCATCGAGCCGAAGGTACGGGGGACGACGAGGTGATCGGCTGCAGCGACCAGGGCGAGGACCGTGGGAGACGGGTCTCGCTCCGCGTCGAGGACGACGGGGACACCGCGATCACGGGCACGCTCGACCACCTCGAGGGAGCCGGGAGGCGCCACACAGGCATCGATGAGCAGCGCACCGGCGACATCGAGTGCTCGGGCGACGATGTCCTCGCTCGGGAGGGGTGTCCGGGCGAGGGGGGCATCATCGAACGCGATATACCGCTCACCCCCCGCGGTCACGGTGATGCGCGAGGCGACCGGATCCGCTCCGGCCACCCGCTCGACGTACTCGGTGCTGATTCCGTAGTCGGCGAGATCCGCCACCGCCTCATCGCCGAGCAGCGATGTGCCGATCGCTCCCAGGTAGCCCGCGGGATGATCAAGCGCCGCGACGGTGGCGAGGGCGTTGCGGACATTCCCCCCGAAGCGCGTCTCGCTCTGCAGGACACGGCCCTTGCCCGACTCCCACGGCGTCTCCGTCACGAGGATGAGGTCGTGGGCGATGCAGCCGAGGCCGAGGATCATGCGCGGGCGATCGCCTCGTCGGCGTCGAGGCCGTCGTGGATGACCGCGGCGTACGCGCGGGCCGCGTGCTCCATGTCGGCCTCTCCCCAGATGTTGCGCCCCACCACCGCGCCACGCGCCCCTGCACGCATACCCGCATGGATGTGCGCAAGAGCCGCGCGAAGGGTCGGCTCCTTGGGTCCACCCGCCATGACGATCGGCGCGGGGCACGAGGCGATGATCTCGGCGAACGCCTGCTCATCGCCCGGGTAG
>JBIIDD010000019.1:0-10002 GCA_044238565.1 Candidatus Nanopelagicales bacterium | reverse complement strand
GATCAATGCGGTGTCGCGCGCTGCGGGCGCGGTCATCTTCGAGGTGCGCCGCCAGTTCCGCGAGCACCCCGGGATCATGGAGGGCACGGAGAAGCCCGAGTACGGCAAGGTGGTCGACATCGTCACGAGAGATTCGCTGCGCGAACTCATCACGCCGGGTCTGCTCGCCGTGCTCGCCCCGATCGCGGTCGGCTTCGGCCTCGGTGTGGGCGCGCTCGGTGCCTACCTCGCCGGCACGATCGCCACGGGCGTGCTCATGGCGGTCTTCCTCTCCAACTCGGGTGGCGCCTGGGATAACGCCAAGAAGTACGTCGAGGACGGTCACTTCGGCGGCAAGGGCTCCGAGGCTCATTCGGCCACCGTCATCGGTGACACGGTCGGCGATCCCTTCAAGGACACCGCTGGACCTGCCATCAACCCGCTCATCAAGGTGATGAACCTCGTGGCGCTGCTCATCGCGCCCGCGGTCGTGGCGATGAGCATCGGCGAGGGCGCCAACACCGCACTGCGCTGGGCGATCGCGATCGGCGCCACGCTCATCATCGTGGTGTCCGTGGTGGTCTCCAAGCGCCGGCCCATCGCGGTGGGCGAAGAGCAGATCAGCACGCCTGCCGCCTAGTCTTCCCGCATAGCGGGACAGTCCTCCCGGCGCTCACCCCCGTAGGGGGTGGGACCGGGGGGAAGCGGGCGGCATTTGACAGCGGCACCCCCGGGCTGCGCAGACTCCCCAACGGTCCCGCCAGTCCCACGGCGGGGCCGGGCCCACGAGGCCCGAGGCGGAAGACAGGAGCGGAAGTGGCTGCGGAGCGTGTGCTCGTCATCGTCGAGTCGCCGGCGAAGGCCAAGACGATCGAGGGCTACCTCAATGGTCGGGGCAATCGCGACTTCCGGGTGAAGGCATCCGTCGGCCACGTGCGCGACCTGGCCAGCAAGGCCTCCGAGCTTCCCGAGGGGCTGCGCAAGGAGCCCTGGTCCAAGTACGCCGTCAACACCGACGAAGGCTTCACCCCCTTCTATGTCGTCCACGCCAATAAGAAGTCGACCATCGCCGAGCTCAAGCAGGAGCTCAAGGGCGCATCCGAGTTGCTCCTCGCGACGGACGAGGACCGAGAGGGCGAGGCCATCGCCTGGCATCTCCTCGAGGTGCTCAAGCCCAAGATCCCCGTGCGTCGCATGGTCTTCCACGAGATCACCGAGCACGCCATCTCCGACGCGCTCGAGCAGACGCGCGAACTCGACATGAAGCTCGTCGACGCGCAGGAGACGCGCCGCATCGTCGATCGTCTCTACGGCTACCCCGTCTCGGAGGTGCTGTGGAAGAAGATCGGTCGTGATGCACGTTCGGCCGGCCGAGTGCAGTCCGTTGCGGTGCGCCTGGTGGTCGACCGCGAGCGCGAGCGCATCGCCTTCGTCTCCGCGTCGTACTGGGACCTCACCGCCACCTTCGATCCCGGCGCTTTTGCCGCTCGCCTCAATCTCGTGGAGGGCAAGCGCCTCGCGACCGGACGCGACTTCGACGAGCAGGGACGCCTTACCGGTCGCGACTGCGTGGTGGTCGATGAGTCAGCGGCCCGGGGGCTGGCCACCGCGCTCGAGGGCGTCGACTACACCGTCCGTTCGGTCGTCGAGAAGCCGGGCAAGCGCAGCCCCAAAGCTCCCTTCATGACGTCAACGCTTCAGCAGGAGGCGTCGCGGCGCTTCCGATGGAACGCCCAGCGCACTATGCGCGTCGCCCAGGGGCTCTACGAGCGCGGCTACATCACCTACATGCGTACCGACTCCACGACCCTCTCCGAGACAGCCGTCGCCGCAGCGCGCTCCCAGGCCGCCGAGCTCTACGGTCACGATCATGTGGCCGACGCTCCGCGTCGCTATGACCGCAAGGTGAAGAACGCCCAGGAAGCACATGAGGCAATCCGCCCCGCGGGTGACTCCTTCCGCACCCCTGGCGAGGTCCAGCGCGAACTGAGCGCCGATGAGTTCGCTCTCTACGACCTCGTCTGGAAGCGCACCCTCGCCTCCCAGATGGCCGATGCCCGCGTCGCGACGACGACGGTCACGATCGGTGCGGTCGCCTCCGATGGCCGCGACGTGGAGTTCACCGCCTCCGGCACTGTGACGCTCTTCGCCGGCTTCAAGGCCGCATACGAGGACACGCGCGAAGAGGAATCCGATGACGAGTCCGAGCGCGTGCTGCCGGTCCTGCGTGAAGGTCAGTCACTCACTGCCACGGACATGCAGGCCGACGGGCACGCCACCAACCCGCCCGCGCGCTTCACCGAGGCGTCGCTCACCGCCAAGCTCGAGGAGCTCGGCATCGGGCGCCCCTCGACGTACGCCGCGATCATGGGCACGATCGTCGACCGCGGGTATGTGTGGAAGAAGGGTTCGGCCCTTGTGCCGTCCTTCCTCGCTTTCGCCGTCATCCGGCTCCTCGAGGAGCACTTCAGCGAGCTGGTCGACTATCGATTCACGGCCCGCATGGAGGAGTACCTCGACGCGATCGCCAACGGCGAAGCGGGTCGCGACGCGCAGCTCGAGACCTTCTGGCGTGGCGGCGAGACCGACACGGGACCCTTCCGCGGAGTCCTCGACCTCACCACCGACCTCGGGGCGATCGATGCGCGCATGCTGTCGACCTTCCCCATCGAGGGCACCGAAGCCGTTGTCCGCGTCGGCCGCTACGGCGCGTTCGTGGAGCGCGGTGAGGAGCGAGCCTCCATCCCCGAGGATCTCGCGCCGGACGAGCTCACTGCCGAGAAGGCTGAAGAACTGCTCGCGCAGCCGTCGGGCGAGCGGGAGCTCGGGATTGATCCGGAGACCGGCCTTGCGGTCGTGGCCCGTTCCGGCCGATACGGCCCCTATGTGACCGAGGTGCTTGCGGACGACGCACCGAAGTCTGCGAAGCCGCGCACCGGGTCCCTGCTCAAGTCGATGTCGCTCGACACGGTCACGCTCGACGACGCCCTGCGGCTGATCTCGCTTCCTCGCGTTGTCGGCGTCGATCCGGCCGACGGCGTCGAGATCACGGCGCAGAACGGTCGCTACGGGCCCTACCTGCTGAAGGCCAAGGATTCGCGCTCGCTGCCTACCGAGGAGTCGATCTTCACGGTGACGGTGGAGGAGGCACTTGCGCTCTACGCGCAGCCTAAGCAGCGGCGCGGTGCTGCATCTGCTCCGCCGCTCAAGGAGCTCGGCGACGACCCCGTCTCGGGTCGCCCTGTCGTGCTCAAGGAGGGGCGCTTCGGTCCGTATGTCACCGACGGCGAGACCAACGCCTCGCTACGTCGCGACGACGATCCCGAGACCATCGAACCGGCACGCGCCTTCGAGCTGCTCGCTGATCGCCGTGCCCGCGGTCCGGTGAAGCGGACCGCGAAGAGGGCTGCCAAGAAGGCCCCGGCGAAGAAGGCCGCGGCGAAGAAGGCTCCGGCAAAGAAGGCTGCCAAGAAGGCCCCGGCCAAGAAGGCTGCCAAGAAGGCTCCGGCGAAGAAGGCTGCCAAGAAGGCTGCGCCCAGCCTGTCCACGGCGGCCCTCATGGCCCAGCCGCAGCCAGCCGACGTGTAGTCGCGCGTAGGCTCCCTGGCGTGACCGACGCGCGCTTCATCGTCTTCGAGGGTGGAGAGGGTGCGGGCAAGTCGACCCAGTCGAGTGCCCTCGCCGACTATCTCCGGGCTCGCGGTCACGGGGTGGTGTGCACGCGCGAACCCGGAGGCACGCCGGCGGCGGAGGCAATCCGCGCGGTGCTCCTCGATCCGGCCAATGCCGGCCTCGACGATCGCGCGGAGGCCCTGCTCTTCGCTGCGGCGCGCGGCGACCATGCGGCGCGCGTCATCCGTCCCGCGCTTGAGCGCGGCGAGATCGTCATCTCGGATCGCTATCTCGACTCATCCGTCGCCTACCAGGGAGTGGCGCGCGGCCTCGGCGCTGATCGCGTCGCCGAGTTGAGCCTCTGGGCGACGGGTGGTCTCGTGCCCGACCTCACCATCGTGCTCGATGTCGACCCGGCACTCGGGCTCGCCCGTGTCGTCGGCCCGGATCGTCTTGAGTCGGAGCCGCTCGAGTGGCATGCGCGCGTGCGTCAGGCCTTCCTCGACATCGCCGCGACATCCCCGGATCGCTATCTCGTGCTCGATGGCTCGCGCCCTGCGGAGGATCTCGCCGTGGAGATCGCCGTCGCGGCGAGCGCTCTCCTGGGCGATGCGTGATGGCCGGCTCGGTCTGGGACTCCCTCATCGGCCAGGACGCCGTGGTCGAGGAGCTCTCCCGGGCCGCTGGCGACCCTGCGGCGATGACGCACGCATGGCTCATCACCGGCCCCCCGGGATCCGGGCGCTCCACGGCCGCGACAGCTTTCGCCGCTGCGCTGCAGTGCCCTGATCATGGATGCGGAAGGTGCTCGATCTGCACTACCGCCGGCGCCGGTTCGCACCCTGATGTCGACTTGATCCGCTCGGAGACCCTGAGTTACGGCGTCGATGATGCCCGCGAACTGGTAGTCAAGTCAGCGGTCGTCCCCGCTGATGCACCGTGGCACGTTGTCGTCATCGAGGATGCGGATCGGCTGACCGAGCAGGCGGTCAACGTGCTGCTCAAGGTGCTCGAGGAGCCACCTCCGCACCTCGTGTGGCTGCTGTGCGCTCCGAGCCCGGAGGACGTGCTGGCGACGATCCGATCCCGCACGCGGTCCGTGCACCTGCGCACCCCGTCGACGTCGGAGGTCGCCGAGGCGCTTCGCGACCGCTACGGCGTCGATCCCGCCATGGCGGCCTTCGCGGCTCGCGCCTCGCAGGGCCATATCGGCCGGGCACGCGCGCTGGCGGTCGACGAGGAGGCGCGTCGTCGCCGCCAGGATGTCCTGCGGATTCCCGGCGGCTTGCGTGATCTCAGCTCGTGCTTCGTCGCGGCGGAAGAACTGCTCGCCATGGCCTCTGAGGATGCTGCCAGCATCACCGACGCACTCGATGCCGCAGAGGAGGAATCGCTCATGCGTGCCTACGGCGCAGGCGCGGAAGGCGTCACCAAGGCGCGATTCGACAAGTTGGCCGACCGGGCACTCAAGGACCTGCGCAAGATGCAGGCGAGTCGGCGCAAGCGGGCTGTGCGCGATCAGCTCGACAGAGCGCTCGTCGACCTCCTCACCTACTACCGCGATGTGCTCGTCCTCCAACTCGATGCAGGAGTTCCCCTCGTCAACGATGAGATGCGCACCCAACTCACCCAGGAGGCGGCTGGGAGCACGGCGACGGACACGGGTCGACGGCTGGATGCGATCGAGCGTGGCCGACTGGCGGTGCAGGCCAATGGGGCGCTGCCGCTGGTGCTGGAGTCGATGCTGGTGGAGGTCAAGGACCCGCTCGTGCGGGTCCGCTAGCAGGGTGACCCGCTCGTGCGGGTCCGCTAGCAGGGTGACCCGCTCGTGCGGGTCCGCTAGCAGGGTGACCCGCTCGTGCGGGTCCGCTAGGAGTTTGCGGCGCGCTTGAGCCCGTGCGTGTAGGCCGTGAGCCCCTCGAGGGCGGGGGTGAGGACCTCATCGGTGCCGCGTGCGATGTCAGGGGCGGCGAGCATGGTCGCGGAGGCTGCGATGAGTCGCTCGTAGGTCGCGCACCCGGTGGTGAGCCTCTCGCGGACCTCGACCGCGGCTGACGTGGCAGCGGCCTCCGCCTGAGTGCCCGTCATCTCGATGCGGATCCCGTGGAGCACGACCAGCCGGTCGACGAGTGCGTGAAGTTGCGGAGCAGCCTCGAGGTCTGCGCGGCTGAGGTCGGCAGCAGCGACGGGGTGCAGCCGCTCGATAGCGGGGATGACCTGCGCGAGCTGAAGGCGAAGTGAGGTGAGTCGCTGCGCCTGCTCGGCGCCGATGGCGTCCGGGGGGACGAGAGCGGGCGGGGGCGGCATGGCATCGACGCGTGGCGCGGGAGGGAGCTGGGCGCGCTTGCGGCGCGCCACCGCCGCCACGACGCCACCGCCGGCGGCCAGTGCGACCCAGAGCCATGCGGGGCCGTAGACCCCGGATGTGGCAGCCGTGCTCTCGATGACGATGTCGAGCACCCCCAGGGTGCCTGCGACTCCCGCCAAGGCCACACCACCGGTGACCTCGTTGTCGAGCATGCGTTGGCGGCGCTGGTGGCGCCGCAGTGCGCGCTGCTGCTCCGCGAGCCGCCGCCCATGCTCCGCCTGCAGGGCCCGAGCCTGTGCCGTGGGGCGCTGAGCCCGCGCTTGCTTCCATGCGTCGACGACGTCCATGCCGCGGGAGATGCTGGCCTGCACGACGCGGGCGAACTGGTCGCGGTCGCTGGCCATGCCTCCACGTTACGCCGATGCGGCCCCGCATGGCATCCGCGCCCTGGGCGGACGTAGCCTCCCCATGTGCGAGGCATGGGCAGGCGAGTGGGGGTCCTCGCGGCCGTGGCGATGACCCTCGCCGCCTGCGGTCCGGCGGCATCGACCCCCCTCCCGACGCCCTCCTACACGCCCTCTGCTCCCGAACCCGACCTCGCGAGGTTCTACGAGCAGCAACTCGCCTGGACTGACTGCGAGGGTGTTGAGTGCGCTTCGCTGGAGGTGCCGGTCGACTACGCCGATCCGGGGGGACCGACCCTCGACATCGCCGTGCTGCGCAGCCCTGCCATCGGGGAGACGCGTGGCGCCCTGGTCGTCAACCCCGGCGGACCCGGCTCGAGCGGCCGCGAGTACGCCCGCGCCACATCCGCGATCGTCACGGACGCCGTACACGAGTCCTTCGATGTCGTCGGCTTCGATCCGCGCGGAGTCGGTGGGTCGGCTCCGGTGGACTGCGCTGACGACGCTGCCTTCGACACGCTCATCTATGTCGACAGCACTCCCGACGAGCCCTCCGAGGTGGCTGAACTCGAGCGCGCGAGCACGCTGCTCGACTGCACGGCACCCGTCGACGGACTTCTGGACCACATGTCCACTGCCGACGCCGCACGCGACCTCGACGTGTTGCGGGCTGCTCTCGGCCAGGAGCGACTGGATTACCTCGGGGTCTCCTATGGCACGCATCTTGGTGCGACGTATGCCGCGCTCTTCCCCGAGCGGGTCGGCCGCTTCGTGCTCGATGGGCCGTTGCCGGCGGATCTCGACGCCGAGGAGTTGACGCTCGGTCAGGCGCTCGGATTCGAGGACTCGCTTCGCCGGTTCGTGGAGTACTGCGCGGCGGAGGGCGACTGCCCCCTGGGCGACGACCCCAATGCAGAGGTGGGGATGGAGCGCCTGCGCGCTCTCTTGGAGGGCCTCGATGGGAGCCCTGCGTCCACCAGCGACTCGAACCGACCGCTCACCGAGTCCGCGGCCACCTACGCGATCCTCATGTCGCTCTATCGCGTCGGTGATCGTCCGCAGTTGCGTGACGCCCTCGCATCGCTTGCAGCAGGCGATGGCACTCCGCTCCAACGCATGCTCGACGAGCGCAGCGGGCGCGAGTCCGATGGCACCTATCGCGACAACGCCTTCGATGCCTTCTATGCCATCTCGTGTCGCGATCGCGCCGCACCTGCCGACATCAAGGCGTCGGTCGACCGGCTGTCCGCTGCGGCTCCCTTCCTCGGTGAGTACCTCGCCTGGGGCAACCTCCCCTGCGCGTCGACGGCGGCTGTCGCACCTCCGGAAGCCGTGGGTCCGGCGCCGACGATCCTGGTCGTGGCCACCACGCACGACCCGGCCACGCCGTTTGCCTGGGCCGAGCTCCTCGTGGCCCAGGTCGGCGATGCGGTGCTGCTCGTCCGCGAGGGGGATGGGCACACGGGCTATCGAGAGGGCTCGGTCTGCACCGACGAGGCTGTGGATGCCTTCCTCCTCGACGGTGCGCTGCCTGAGCCGGGCACCGTCTGCGACTAGGGTCGGCCCATGTCGTACGCCGCTCCGCAGGGCCCTGTCGCGCCCGCGATCGACGTGCGTTCTGACACCGTCACGCACCCGACTCCCGCGATGCGCACCGCTATGGCGGATGCTCCCGTGGGCGACGACGTCTTCGGTGATGACCCCACCATCCTCGCCCTCGAGGCTCGAGCGGCGTCACTGCTGGGCAAGGAAGCTGCGCTCTTCGTGCCGTCGGGGACGATGGGCAATCTCGTGAGCCTGATGGCGCACGTGCCTCGCGGTGGTGAGGTCATCGCGCCAGCGGAGTCGCATATCTTCAACGACGAAGCGGCCAACTACGCGGTCGTCGTCGGTGCGGGTCTACGCCCCATCGCTGAGACCCCCGACGGCGAGATGCCCGTCGATGCCGTCCTCGACGCGATCCAGGACTCCGGTGATCCGCACTGCCCCATCACGAGCCTGGTCGTCGTGGAGAACTGCCATGCCCACACGATGAGCCGGCCGATCACGCCCGACTACATGGCTCACCTTCGTGCCGCCTTGCCGGCGGATCTGCCCATCCACGTTGACGGCGCGCGCCTCTTCAATGCGGCTGTGGCACTCGATGTGCCGGTCGCCGAACTCGTGCGCGACGCCGACTCGGCGACCTTCTGCCTGAGCAAGGGTCTCTGCGCACCGGTGGGAAGCGTGGTCGTCGGATCAGCCGACTTCGTCTGGCGCGCGCGACGTGCGCGCAAGCTCCTCGGCGGCGGACTCCGCCAGGCGGGTGTCCTTGCGGCGGCGGGACGTGTCGCGCTCGAGGATGGGCCTGACGGCACCGTCCGGCGGCTCGCGGAGGATCACCGCCGCGCGAGCGCGCTGGCTGAGGGACTCAGCCACCAAGAGGGCATCATCTCGCCCGGTCACCTCGCTCAGAGCCAGGGCGAGCGGCTGGATCCGGGCCGGGTCGCCACTAACTTCGTGCTCTTCGCTGTCGAGGGCGGCCCGACGCGTCGAGCGGCGTACCTCTCGGCTCTGCGCGAGCGTGGTGTCGGCATGGTCGCCTATCCGCACGGACAGGTGCGCGCGGTGACGCATCGAGGCATCGAAGACGCGGATATCGAGACAATCCTTGTGGCGAGTTCGCAGGCCCTTGCATCCACCCGGTAAGCGCGACTACACCGTGAGTGCGACGACCGCGCCCAACGCCAGGGCGACGCCACCCCACTGCACGCGCGACATCCGCTCCTTCAGCAGGAAGTGTGCGATGAGCAGTGTCGTGGCGGGGTAGAGCGATCCGATCACGGCGACGACGGCGAGTTCGCCGTCCTGCGCGGCGAGTTGAAAGAAGCCGTTGGCCAGGGCATCGAGCACACCCGCGCCTATGGCAAAGACCCATGGGTAGGGCTGCCACGGGCCCAGCCCATGACGACGTAGCAAATAGGCCGTCACGAGGATCATGCCCAGCGTCGACCACCAGCGGCTCATCGTCGCTGCCCAGACACCGGAGCCGTCGGGAGCCACTCCGAGCGCGGTGAGGAAGAGCCCGATGGTGAGACCGGCGGCGGCTGAGAGCAGGAGCGCTCTCGGAGTAATGCGGGCATGCGGCCCAGCCTCCCGGCTCACGAGGATCACGGCCACGAGAGCGAGCGCGGCACCGATGACGAACGGCACGGTGAGCGGCTCTCCGCGAATGACGCCGACCATGACCGGCACCGCAGCGCCGCCGATGGCCGTGAGTGGCGAGACGATGCCCATGGGGCCGAGCGCCAGGGCGGCGTAGAGCAGGACCATGCCGAGAGTGCCGAAGACGGCTGTGACCAGCGACAGGAGGATCACATCGCGGGTGATGGTGCCGGGCACCACGAAGAGCGCGAAGAGGGTGAGGACGAGGGCACCGGCCGGGTAGTTGACGGCAATCACCCTGACGCTGCCGACACGACGCGCACCCAGTCCCCCGGCGACATCGGCGCTGCCCCAGGCAACGCTCGAGACGAGGGCGAGCAGGGCGCCCATGTCACCTCCCCTCCGGCGGATGAGCGCCCCACTGTGCCAGAGCCGGGACCCATTCCCACGGGGTGACCTGCCGTGCGGGTACGGAATTTCGAGCCCCGCTATCGACCCCTACCCGAATCTTTGGTATTCACAGGGCATGAGCGAGTCCTCTCACCTTCGCCGCCG
>JBIIDD010000284.1:0-2772 GCA_044238565.1 Candidatus Nanopelagicales bacterium | reverse complement strand
CCTCGACGCGCGTATCGAAGCGCTTCAACTGTCCATCACCCGCCTGCGGCAACTTCTTGCATCCGCCCAGACGACCAAAGATCTCATCGAGATCGAGGCCGAGCTCACCGCTCGCCAGGCGGATCTTGACTCTCTCGTCGCCCAGCGTGCGGCGTTGTCCGACCTCGTGGCGCTGTCGACCCTCACTGTGACGGTGAACCCTCGTAGCGAGGCGGCTGTGTGGACGCCTCCGGGATTCGTCTCGGGACTGGAGTCCGGTTGGAATGCCCTGCGCACCGTGACAGCGGGACTCGTGACCCTGCTGGGATTCCTCCTGCCCTTCCTGGGAGTCATCGCAGTCTTGGCGGTGCCCATCCTTGTGCTTGTTTTCCTGCTCCGCCGCCGGAAGTGAGGGCTCGGCCTTAGCGCTTCGTGTAGGTGATCTCGAAGTACTTGTAGCCGCCACCGCCAGGCACGATCAATCGGTACTTGTAGGTGCCGCGCGCCCATGCACCGGTAGATGTGTAGGGGTAAAAGGCGAGCCTGTATTGGCCGTTGCAGTTGTTCACGTAGGCGGTGTCCTCGGTCCGGTAACGACCCGCGGGGTCGCGCCACTGCAACTTGACCCGGTCTCCCACGCGGGCTCCGGCGGCGCAATCGCCTTCGACGATGAGTTTGGGAAGCCGGGAGGCTGTCCCGTACTGCCTCTGGGAGAAGGTGCGCCGCGTGCCCCCGGCGCCATCGCTCCAGGACCAGGAGTAACTCGACACGCGCGGCTGAATCTCCTGCTCGGATGGAGCCGCCTGCGCCACTTGCGTCGGTGCCAGAAAGGCAAGAGCGATAGCCACAGCGGCGGGTGCTGCCGTGGACTTCAAAGATGCGATCTTCATGTCGACCCCTTTGGCTCGTGGAATGCCTCGCCATCATTGTCACGGCGTGGGGGGATCCCGTCGGTCATGCGATGAGCAACACTCAGTCCGTCAACGATGGGAGTGTCCACGGGGGCGAGGTACGTCAGCGGATGGGTGCGAGCAGAGTCGACCACCGCGAGCGAAGGGCGAGGAAGCCGATGCCCAGCAGGACAACGATGAGGCCGGCGGTGAGGAAGTAACCGCCGAAGCCGAGCGACTCCACGAGCCGGGCGAACTGCCCGCCGATGGCCCCGCCGGCCGCCGCAGCGAGATACCACAGGCCCAGGAGCTGACCGGTGAGTCCCACCGGGGCGATCTCGGTCGTCGTCGAGAGTGCGATGGGGACGATGAGCAGCTCGGCCCAGGTCAGCACGAGGAATGTGGCGAGGAGCCAGGAGACACTCGAGGTGTTGCCCTGCTGAGAGGCGAAGCCAGGGATCGCGATGATGAGGAAGCTCAGACCGATACCGATGATGGCAAGGGCCGCCTTGGTGGGGGTCGTCGGAGCGCGATTGGCCAGGCGCGTCCATAGCACCGCGAACAGCGGAGCGAAGATGACGACGAGCACGGGATTGAGCGAGAGCAGCCAACTGGTCGGCACGGTGAAGCCGCCGATATCGCGCTGCACCCAGTCCTGTGTGAACTCGGTGATGGTGGACCCTGCTTGCGATGACAGCGCGAAATAGATCAGGCTGGCGAGGAAGAGTAGGAGGAAGGCCATCATGTGCCGGTGCTCCATGGTGCCCCGCGGAGTGCGCCGCAGCAGGGAAGCGAAGGCGACGATCGCCACGATCACGATGACGGCGGTCACCGAAGCGGAGATGGTGCCCGCGGTGAAGCCGGCCAGAGTGATCGTGGCCAGGAAGAGGCCGACGATCGCAGCGAGGACCGCAACGGCGAGGACGAGCGCGCGGGAGCGCTGCTGCGGCGTGGCCGGGCGGGGGACGGCGATCCCGGCGTCCCCCAGTCGACGCCGTCCCACGGCGTACTGCGCGAGGCCGATGAGCATGCCCACGCCGGCGACGGCGAAGGCGAGACGCCAGGAGTAGGCCGTTGCCAGCCATCCGCAGATGAGTGGTGCGGTGAAGGCCCCGACATTGATGCCGAGATAGAAGAGCGAGAAGCCGCTGTCCCGACGCGGGTCGCCCTCGGCGTAGAGCAGGCCCAGGACTGTCGAGATGTTGGGCTTGAGTAGTCCTGTGCCTGTTGCGATGACGAGCAGTCCGACCCAGAAGATCGTGAGCCCGGGGATGAGCAGGACGAAGTGCCCCGCTGCGATGAGGACTCCGCCGCTCACGAGTGCACGTCGGGGGCCGATGAGGCGATCACCGATCCAGCCGCCGAGCAGCGGGGCGCCCAGGACGAGTGCGGAGTAGACGCCGAAGAGCGCAGCCGCGTCACCCTCGCTAAAGCCCTGCCCCGGTCCCGGTGGGAAGGGGCCATCCTCGGGCCGGATGAGGTAGAGGACGAGGATCGCGACCATGCCGTAGAAGGAGAAGCGCTCCCACATCTCGACCATGGCGAGCGTGAGCACGCCGCGCGGCTGTCTCTCCTTCACGCGGCAAGTATGGTGCCCTAGGGCACGCGGTAATCCAGCCGGCGCGGATCGACATACAGCGGATCGGTGATCCCCTGCCGCTTGGCCGCGATGCCGGCGAGCAGGGATCGGATGAGGCGGTCGATGAGGATGCCGGTCGTCATGTGCCGGTCGTCGAGGAGTGGTGTGTACTCGATGAAGTCCGCGGCGACGAGGTCGCTGCCGATCGCGATGGCCCGGACCAGTTGGAGAGCTTGGGAGGCGGTCATCCCGTCGGGATCCTGCGTGGTGACTCCCGGCGCGTACGCCGGGCTCACTCCGTCGACATCGAACGAGAGGTAGACG
>JBIIDD010000283.1:0-2801 GCA_044238565.1 Candidatus Nanopelagicales bacterium | reverse complement strand
CGGGAGGGGAGAGAAACGTCCCTAGCCGGACTCTCCGAGGCTAGCACCCGCCCCCGTGAGATGCCTCAGGACCCCCGAATGTGGACCCGGGCTCCCTCGGCATCGACCGGCACGGCAATCGAGCGCCACCCATCGGGGGTCGCGGCCGTCGCAGCCGTGCGCTCCCCCTCGTCGACGGTGAGGGCGAGGACGGTGGGACCGGCCCCGGAGACGACAGCGGGGATGCCGCCTTCACGCAGGGTCATCACCAGTGCGTGCGAATCGGGATAGGCATGCGCGCGCGCGTCCTGATGCAGGCGATCCTCTGTCGCGGGGAAGAGCATCCCCGGATCAGCGACGAGTGCGTGCGCAAGAAGCGCTGTGCGACCGAGGTTGAAGACAGCGTCAGCACGCGACACCGTGTCACCGAGCATCGTGCGCGCTTCCCTCGTCGGCATCGACTGCTGTGGGATGAAGATGAGTGGCACGATCGACGGGTGCGTCGCGCGCGTCACGGCACTCGCGTGCGCGTCGTCGACCGAGTCGACCCACGCGGTCGTGAAGCCACCGAGGAGCGCAGCAGCGACGTTGTCGGGGTGGCCCTCCATGCTCGTGGCCAGCCCCAGTACCTCGTCATCGGGGAGGATCTCCTCCCCCTCCTCCACCAAACCCCGGGCCAGGAGGATGCCCGCGACGATGGCGGCGGCCGAGGAGCCCAGCCCGCGACCCTGGGGGATGGCGTTGCGGCAGCGCAGCACGAGTCCGGGCGGGGTCAGCCCCATGGCCTCCCACGTGGCCTGCATGGTGCGGGCCACCAGGTGGCGGTCGTCGCTCGGGAGGGATCCGGATCCCTCTCCCTCGATGGTGACGAGCACCCCGGGATCGTCGGTCACCATCGCGACAAGGTGATCGTGAAGTGCGAGCGCGAGGCCGAGCGAGTCGAAGCCTGGGCCGAGGTTGGCACTCGTCGCAGGCACCACGACCTCGACGCCGACGGATCGGAAGCCCATGCCTAGCCCCGCAGCCCCAACGCGACAGCGGCAACCGCCGCATCGACCGGGACGACGATCGGGTCAGGTGCCGCCTCGAGCGCCCACTGCGGATCCTTGAGGCCATTGCCGGTGAGCGTGCACACGATGGTCTGCCCGGCATCGAGCTGTCCGCGCTCGTGCGCCTGCAGTAGTCCAGCCACACTTGCCGCGCTCGCCGGCTCGCAGAAGAGCCCCTCCTTCGAGGCGAGAAGCCTGTAGGCCGCGAGGATCTGCTCATCGGTGACGGAGTCGATCATTCCTGCGGAATCATCACGCGCAGCGATGGCCTGATCCCAGGAGGCCGGATTGCCGATGCGGATGGCTGTCGCGATGGTTTCCGGCTTCGCCACGGGTGCACCACTGACGAGGGGGGCGGCACCGGAAGCCTGGAAACCCCACATGCGCGGCAGGCGCGTCGCATGCCCGGCAGCGGCGTACTCGCCGTAGCCCTTCCAGTACGCCGTGATGTTGCCCGCATTGCCCACGGGGAGGCAGTGGATGTCCGGTGCATCGCCGAGGAGGTCGACCACCTCGAAGCTTGCGGTCTTCTGGCCCTCGATGCGATCGGGGTTGACGCTGTTGACGAGGGAGACGGGGTAGTCGTCAGCGAGGCCGCGCGCAAGAGTGAGGCAGTCGTCGAAGTTGCCCTCGACCTGCAGCAGGCTTGCGCCGTGGATGATCGCCTGGGCGAGCTTGCCCATGGCGATCTTGCCCTCGGGCACCAAAACCGCGCACACCATGCCGGCCTTGACGGCGTACGCCGCAGCACTCGCCGACGTGTTGCCCGTCGATGCGCAAATGACAGCGCGTGCACCCTCCTGGGCCGCCTTGCTGATCGCCATCGTCATCCCGCGGTCCTTGAAGGAGCCGGTGGGATTGGCGCCGTCGTACTTCAGCCAGACCTGGCAGCCGGTCATCTCACTCAACGTGCATGCATAGACAAGTGGCGTGCCGCCTTCGCGGAGAGTGACAACAGGCGTCGCGGCGTCGACGGGAAGCCACTGGCGGTACTCCTCGATCAGCCCGCGCCACTGGGGGGCGCCGGTGGTCATGAGCCGGCCTCACCCTCGACGCGCATGACGCCTACGACCTGCTTGACCACATCGAGCCCGCGCAGAGCCTCGATCGTGCGGTTGAGGTCGCCGTCCTTGGCGAGGTGAGTGCGCACGATGAGCCCGGCGTCGTCACCGTGACCGTCCTGGCGGACCACCTGGATGCTCACGCCGTTGTCGGAGAAGGCACGCGCGATCGTGGCGAGTACGCCCGGACGGTCGGTGACGTCGAGGTTGACGTAGTAGCGGGTGCGGGCCTGGTCGATGCCCCGGATCTCCAGGTCGGCGTAGGTCGACTCGCGCGGACCGTGCCCACCCGAACGCAGGTTGCGCGCGACCGCGACCACGTCACCGAGGACTGCGCTCGCGGTCGGTGCGCCACCCGCACCACGCCCGTAGAACATCATCTCGCCGGCGTTCTCCGCCTCGATGAAGACCGCATTGAAGGCATCGCGGACGCTGGCGAGGGGATGACTGCGCGGCACCATCGTGGGGTGCACCCGGACGATCACGCCACGCCCGTCGTCCGTGCGCTCCGCAACGGCGAGCAGCTTGATGACGAACCCCATGTCACGGGCCGCGGCGACATCAGCGGCCGTGACGCCGGTGATGCCCTCGCATGAGACGTCGTCGAAGGTGACACGGGTGTGAAACGCGAGCTCCGCGAGGATTGCCGCCTTGGCTGCGGCATCAAGTCCACCGACATCAGCAGTGGGATCTGCTTCCGCATAGCCGAGTC
>JBIIDD010000018.1:0-10122 GCA_044238565.1 Candidatus Nanopelagicales bacterium | reverse complement strand
TCCACGCCGCGATCTGGGGGTCGGCCAGTTGCAGGATGAAGCCATCGCCGACCTCGCCGGTGAGGGCAAGAACCTTGGGCCCGTACGCCGCGACGAAGACGCCGGTGCGTGAATCGGTCGCCCAGGGGAGTCGGATCGAGCTGCCCTTGTAGTCGATGGCGCGACCGTTGGTGAGGTCCTTCAGCTGGACCACGGACTCGCGCAACTCTGCCACGCTCACCGGCTTGCCATTGGTGACTCGCACCGCGGAGTCACCGCGACCGATGCCGATCACGGTGCGATTGCCGTACATCTCATTGAGTGTGGCGAAGACCGACGCTGTCACCGTGAGGTCGCGGGTCGCCGGATTGGTCACCATCGGCCCCACGATGACCTTGCGGGTCTCGTCGAGGATCTTCGAGTAGATGACGTAGGGCTCCTCCCACAGGATGTGGGAGTCGAAGGTCCACACGTAGTCGAATCCGAGGGTCTCTGCCCGGCGAGCGAGGTCGATGACGCGCGAGGCCGGGGGAGTGCACTGCAGGACGACGCCGATGTCCATGAGTCGAGTTCGCCTTTCGTCAGCGGGTTCGGGGGAAGCCCAGGTCGACCGAGGAGGTCGAAGGATCGGGCCAGCGGGAGGTGACGGTCTTGGTGCGTGTGTAGAAGTCGACGCCGGCTGGCCCGTACATGTTGGCGTCGCCGAAGAGCGAGGCCTTCCAGCCGCCGAAGCTGTAGTAGGCGACCGGCACGGGAATGGGCACGTTGATGCCCACCATGCCGACCTGGATGTCGAATTGGAACTGCCGGGCCGCTCCGCCATCTCGCGTGAAGATCGCGGTGCCGTTGCCGTACTGGTGACGGTTGATGAGGTCGACCGCCTCCTCGTAGGTGTCGACCCGCATGACCGACAGCACGGGTCCGAAGATCTCCTCGTCGTAGACCTTCATGCCGGGCTTGACCTGATCGATGAGCGAGACTCCGAGGAAGTATCCGTCGGTCGGCAGATCAGCCTCGCGCCCGTCGACGATGACGGTGGCTCCCTCGGCCGGTGCGCCGGCGAGGTAGGACGCGACCTTGTCACGGTGCTCGCCGGTGATGAGCGGGCCCATCTCGGCGTCGGGGTCGGTGCCAGGGCCAACCTTCACCTTGGGCATGCGAGCGGCGATGGCGTCGACGAGCTTGTCTCCTACGCCGCCCACAGCCACAACGACCGAGATCGCCATGCAGCGCTCACCGGCGGAGCCGAAGCCCGCGCTTACGGCGGCGTCGGCGGCCATGTCGATATCGGCGTCGGGGAGGACCACCATGTGGTTCTTGGCTCCTCCCAATGCCTGCACGCGCTTGCCGTTGGCCGTGCCGGTCGAGTAGATGTACTTCGCGATGGGGGTCGAGCCGACGAAGCTCACGGCCTCGATGTCGGGGTGCTCGAGGATGCGGTCGACGGCGACCTTGTCACCGTGTACGACGTTGAACACCCCCGGGGGCAGGCCCGCCTCGGCCAGCATCTCCGCGATGAGCAGTGATACGGACGGGTCCTTCTCGCTCGGCTTGAGGATGAAGGTGTTGCCCGTGGCGATCGCATTGGCGAACATCCACATCGGGACCATAGCCGGGAAGTTGAACGGCGTGATGCCGGCGACCACACCGAGGGGCTGGCGCAGGGAGTACACGTCCACACCGGAGGACACCTGCTCGCTGTACGAGCCCTTGAGTCCCTGCGGGATGCCACAGGCGAACTCGATGTTCTCGAGGCCACGAGCAAGCTCGCCGGCCGCGTCGGAGGGCACCTTGCCATGCTCCTGCGAGACGAGGTTGGCGATCTCGTCTCGCCGGGAGTGCACGATCTGGCGGAAGGCGAAGAGGATGTCCGCGCGCTTGGAGAGCGACGATGACCGCCAGGTAGCGAAGGTCTCCTTGGCCACGGCGACGGCCTTGTCGACCTCGGCCACGCTCGCCAGGGCGACCTCGCCCTGCTGCTGCCCGGTGGCAGGGTTGAATACCGGCCCGGTGTGGCCGGAGGCCCCGGCCACGCGCTCTCCGTTGATCCAATGGTCGATCGTGTACACGTGTTGCTCCGCTCGTCTTCGATGGGGATGAACAGGTTCAGATGAGGTACTGCGAGAGGCCGCGCTTGAGGAAGCGACCGTGGCCCTTGGTGCCATGGAAGCCCTGCTCGTCGACGAGGATCTCGCCGCGCGACATGACGACGTCCACGTGACCGTCGATCTCGTAGCCCTCCCACGCGCTGTGGTCCATGTTCATGTGGTGGGTCTTCTCGTAGCCGATGCTCGTGTGGCCGTTCGGGTCGTAGATCACGATGTCGGCGTCCGAGCCGGGGGCGATGGCACCCTTCTTGGGGTAGAGGCCGAACATCCGGGCAGGGGTTGTCGAGGTGATCTCGACCCAGCGCTCGAGGGTGAGCTGCCCCTCGACCACGCCCTGGTAGATCAGGTCCATGCGGTGCTCGACCGAGCCGATGCCGTTGGGGATCTTGGAGAAGTCGCCGATGCCGAGCTCCTTCTGCTCCTTGAAGCAGAAGGGGCAGTGGTCGGTGGCCACGATCGACAGGTCGTTGGTGCGCAGATAGCGCCACAGCTCGTCCTGGTGGCCCTCGGCCCGGGAGCGCAGCGGAGTCGAGCACACGTACTTCGCGCCCTCGAAGCCCTCCGCGCCCAGGTGCTCCTCGAGCGACATGTAGAGGTACTGCGGGCAGGTCTCGCCGAAGACGTTGAGCCCGAGATCGCGTGCCTCCTGCACCGTCTGCACGGCCTGCTTGGCCGACATGTGCACGATGTAGAGCGGTGCGCCGGTGATCCGCGCCAGCATGATCGCGCGGTGGGTTGCCTCCTGCTCGGTCTCCCACGGCCGAGTGAGCCCATGGTTGATGGGGGCGGTCTCACCGCGGGCCAGAGCCTGGGCCACCAGCACGTCGATCGCGATGCCGTTCTCCGCGTGCATCATGATCATCGAGCCGTTGCTCCGAGCCTGCTGCATGGCTCGCAGGATCTGGCCGTCGTCGCTGTAGAAGACGCCCGGGTAGGCCATGAAGAGCTTGAAACTCGTCACGCCCTCGTCGATGAGCTCATCCATGGCCTTGAGCGAGTCGTCGTCGACCCCACCGATGATCTGGTGGAAGCCGTAGTCGATGAAGCAATTGCCACCCGCCTTGGCATGCCACATGGCAAGGCCATCCTGGACGCGCTCGCCGTAGCGCTGCACCGCGAAGTCGATGATGGTCGTCGTGCCGCCCCAGGCGGCCGCGCGCGTGCCCGTCTCGAAGGTGTCGGAGGCGAAGGTGCCGCCGAAGGGCAACTCCATGTGAGTGTGGGCGTCGATGCCGCCGGGGATGACGTATCTGCCCTTGGCGTCGATCACTCGATCGACGGTGCCGGCGAGTTCATCCGAGGCGGCACCGGATGACAGCAGTGCGGAGATGGTCTCGCCGTCGACGAGCACGTCCATCGTGCTGACGCCCTGGGGCGTGACGACGGAGCCGTTGCGGATAAGGGTCCTCATGTCAGCCTCCTGTCAGGTGCGGATCAGGCCCGGGTGAGGTCGCCGTAGGCATCGGGCCGACGGTCGCGGTAGAAAGCCCACCGATTGCGGACCTCCGCGAGGAGGTCCATGTCGAGGTCGCGCACCACGAGCTCGGGCTTGTAGGGATCGGCTGGCTCGCCCACGAACTTGCCCTCGGGATCGACGAAGTAGCTCGTGCCGTAGAAGTCGTTGTCGCCGATCTCCGACTCGATACCCACGCGATTGATCGCACCCACGAAGTACTCGTTGGCGACGGCGGAGGCGGGCTGCTCGAGTTTCCACAGGTACGCCGACAGGCCGCGATGCGTCGCGGACGGGTTGAAGACGATCTGTGCACCGTTGAGACCGAGTGCGCGCCAGCCCTCGGGGAAGTGGCGGTCGTAGCAGATGTAGACGCCGACCTTGCCGACGGCCGTGTCGAACACGGGGAAGCCGAGGTTGCCGGGGCGGAAGTAGAACTTCTCCCAGAAGCCCTTCACCTGCGGGATGTGGTGCTTGCGGTACTTGCCGAGGTAGGTGCCGTCCGCATCGACGACGGCCGCCGTGTTGTAGAGAACGCCGGGCTGCTCCTCCTCGTACATCGGGAGCACGAGCACCATGCCGAGCTCGGCCGCAAGGGCCTGGAAGCGCTCAGTGGTCGGCCCGGGGATGCTCTCGGCGTACTCGTAGTACTTGGCATCCTGCACCTGGCAGAAGTAGGGCCCGTAGAACAGTTCCTGGAAGCACATGACCTTGGCCCCCTGGGCCGCTGCCTGGCGCGCGTACTCCTCGTGCGCGACGATCATGGACTCCTTGTCGCCCGTCCAGTTGGTCTGGACAAGGGCTGCCCGAACCACGGACATGACACCTCCACCGGCTACTCGGATCTCTCCGAGGTCCCGGAATCCCCGGGACGAGGTTTCACCCTAGACCGGCATAGCGCTCCGGGGGTAGGGACCGGGCGAATCGGTCTTCGATCACGATCTCGACTCTTCCCGGCAGGACCGACTCGCGTTCCGCAGCCGGGCGGCTAATGTGGCGGGATCGATCGGCCAGGTGGGAGGTGTCGGTGAGCGCGGGCTTCGTAGGCGGCGTGTCCCTCGAGTCAGGGTCAGCGGGGACCTTCGACGTGATCGATCCGGCCGACGGCACCGTCGTCGAGACCGTCGGCCTGGCCGGAGCACCTGAGGTCGGCCAGGCTGTCGCTGCAGCCCGGCGCGCCCTGCCCGAGTGGGCGGCGACCACCCCCGGCGAGCGGGGCGCGGCACTCCTCCGGCTGGCCGAGAGGCTCACCGCCCGTGCTAGCGAGTACGCCGAGGTGGAGTCGCGCCAGACCGGCAAGACCCTGCGCCTGGCCACCGAGTTCGACGTACCGGGGAGCATCGACAACGTCGTCTTCTTCGCTGGCGCCGCCCGTCAGATAGAGGGGCTGGCCTCGGGAGAGTACGACGCCAGCCACACCTCGGTGATCCGCCGTGAGCCCGTCGGCGTCGTCGGGTCCATCGCCCCCTGGAACTACCCCCTCCAAATGGCCATGTGGAAGGTCCTCCCGGCCATCGCCGCGGGCAACACCATCGTCCTCAAGCCCGCCGAGATCACGCCCCTCACCACCCTCATGCTGGCCGAGGATGCCGCAGCGGCGGGCATCCCTGCTGGCGTCGTCAACGTCATCGTGGGCCGGGGCCCCGAGGCGGGCGAGGCGCTCGTGAGTCATCCCGACGTCGCGATGGTGTCCTTCACGGGGTCGACCCCCGTGGGGCGTCGCGTGATGGAGATCGCCGCCGGCCGAGCCGCCCGAGTCCACCTCGAGCTGGGTGGCAAGGCCCCCTTCGTGGTCTACGACGACGCCGACCTCGAGGCGGCTATCCAGGGCGCAGTGGCGGGGGCGCTCATCAACGCCGGGCAGGACTGCACCGCGGCCACCCGCATCTACGCTCAGCGGCCTGTCTTCGAGGCTCTCGTAGAGGGAGTCGCGGAGGTTCTCGGACGCATCCGCGTGGGGGACCCGCGCGATCCGGACACCGACCTCGGCCCGCTCGTGACCTTTGCCCAGCGTGACCGGGTGGCCGGCTTCGTCGATCGGGCCCGGGGGGCGGGCGCACGCATCGTGGCGGGTGGCCAGGTGCCCGGCGGGGAGCTGAGCAAGGGCGCCTATTACGCCCCCACCCTCGTGACGGGGGCCTCCCAGGAGTCCGAGATCGTGCAGGAGGAGATTTTCGGCCCGGTCCTCGTGGCGCTGCCCTTCGACTCCGACGACGACGGCCTGGCCCTGGCCAACGACACCCGCTACGGGCTGGCTGCCTCGGTCTGGACCCGCGACGTCTATCGGGCTCAGACGGCCCAGCGCACGATCCGGGCGGGCACGGTCTGGGTCAACGACCACATCCCCATCGTGAGCGAGATGCCGCACGGGGGGATGAAGCAGTCCGGCTTCGGCAAGGACATGTCGAAGTACTCTCTCGAGGAGTACACCGTCGTCAAGCACGTCTCCTGGGACATCTCGGGCGACGCGCGCAAGGAATGGCACCGCACGATCTTTGCTGACCGCACCCCCTGAACCCGTTAGCATCGAAGGACCCCTTCGAGGACCACACACGAGGAGATAGAGGAGTCACCATGACGAAGCGCCCACTCTCACCCCAGGCCGCCGCCATCGTGCGAATGTCGCAGGCAGGGCTGTCCCGTCGTCGACTCCTCCAGGTCGCGGGCATCACCGGCGTGGCCGCTACCGCCGTTGCCTGCGGTGCCGGCGGCGGGGGCTCGAGTGACTCCTCCAGCGCGGCTCCCTCGCCCACGCAGGCGACGGACCTCTCCGACACCGAGAAGTTCGTCAACTGGGCCAACTGGCCGCTCTACATCGACGTCAATGACGAGACGGGTGAGTACCCCACCCTGAACGCGTTCACCGAGGCGACGGGCATCGCGGTCAACTACACCGAGGACGTCAACGACAACAACGAGTTCTTCGCCAAGGTGCGTGCGCAGTTGGAGTCGGGGCAGTCGATCGACCGCGACATCGTCGTGCTCACCGACTGGATGGCCGCGCTGTGGATCCAAAGCGGCCACGCTGCGCCGCTCGACAAGGCGCTGATCCCCAACGCCTCCAATCTCGACCCGGCGTACCTCGGCGTCTCCTTCGACCCCGAGCGCAACTACACCCTCCCGTGGTTCTCCGGCTTCGGCGCATTCGGCTGGAACAAGGCCCTGCTGCAGGAGGCGCTGGGCACTGACACGCTCACGTCACTCGACCAGCTCTGGGATCCCAAGCTCAAGGGCCGCATCACGGTGCTCTCTGAGATGCGCGACACGATGGGCATCATCATGGCGTGGCAGGGCGCAGACCCCTCCAACTTCACCGACGAGCAGTTCCAGGCCGGCATCGCTGAGTTCCAGAAGCAGATCGACAGTGGCCAGATCCGCCAGGTGGCGGGCAATGACTACATCGCCGCCCTCGAGACCGGTGACGTCATCGCCGTCATCGGATGGTCCGGCGACATGTTCCAGCTCGGCGAGGACTTCGGTGTCGGCCTGCCCGAGACCGGCGGCATGCTCTGGACCGACAACATGCTCATCCCGTCAGTGGCTCAGCACAAGAAGAACGCCGAGACGCTCATGAACTACTACTACGATCCGGTCGTCGCCGCCGAGGTCGCCGCCTACGTCCAGTACATCTCGCCGGTCGCGGGCGCGAAGGAGGCCATGGCCGACATCGATCCGGCCCTGGTGGACAACCAGTGGATCTTCCCCGACGCCGCGACGCTGGATAACTCCTACGTCTTCATGACGCTCACTCCGGAGCAGGATGTCGCCTACCAGCGGGAGTTCCAGAAGGCCATCGGGATGTAGCCCACAGGGCGTAGGCTGCCGACCCGTTCGAGAGGAGTCCGCGTGGCGGCAACCGACAGCGTGCAGGATCTGCACCTCGTCAACCTGGTCAAGTCGTTCGGCGAGTTCGTGGCGGTCGACGACCTCACCCTCACGATCCCTGCGGGATCGTTCTTCGCCCTGCTCGGCCCCTCGGGCTGCGGCAAGACGACGACGCTCAGGATGGTCGCGGGCCTCGAGGATCCGACGAGCGGGCAGATCATGCTGGGCGCGACCGACATCACGAGCGAAAAGCCCTACAAGCGGCAGGTGAACACGGTCTTCCAGTCCTATGCGCTCTTCCCGCACCTGGACATCTTCGAGAACGTCGCCTTCGGGCTTCGCCGTCGCGGCATCAAGGACGTCACCGGGCCTGTCAACGACATGCTCGAGCTTGTCGAACTCGGGCCGATGGCGCGACGCAAGCCCGCTCAACTCTCCGGCGGGCAGCAGCAGCGCGTTGCTGTCGCGCGCGCCCTCATCAATCAGCCGGGGGTGCTCCTCCTGGACGAGCCGCTCGGTGCACTCGACCTCAAGCTGCGTCGCCAGATGCAGATCGAGCTGAAGCGCATCCAGACCGAGGTGGGGACCACCTTCGTGCATGTCACGCACGACCAGGAGGAGGCCATGACCATGGCCGACACCGTGGCCGTGATGAATAAGGGCCGCATCGAGCAGATGGGCCCGCCCGTAGAGATCTACGAGCTGCCCCGCACTGCCTTCGTCGCCAACTTCCTCGGTCAGTCCAACACCGTCGAGGGGGCCGTGTCCGGCAGGTCGGGCGATGACCTGGTCGTCTCGGCGTACGGGGCGTCGTTCACCGTTCCGATCTCCCGATCCACCCGCACCGACGGAGCCGTGCTCGTCGGGGTCCGCCCAGAGAAGCTTGCCGTCGCGACGGCGGGCGCCGCGGTGCCCGATCGCCACAACCGCGTGTCCGGCAAGGTCACGGACGCATCGTTCACCGGCGTGTCGACCCAGTACCTCGTCATGACGAGCTGGGGTGACGAGTGGATGGTCTTCGAGCAGAACCGGTCAGCCGACATCCTGCGCCCCGGCGACGAGGTGGTTATCCACTGGGCGCCCGAGCACACCTTCGGCCTCGACGTCCCGCCGGCGGCCTGACGTGCCGGCTCTCGCTCCCACGGCCGGTGGCTCCGGGGCGGTCGTCTCCGGCGCGGCAGCGCAGCGCAGGCCGCGCACCGCCTACCTGCTGCTCATTCCGGGCATCGCGTGGCTGGCGATCTTCTTCGTCGTCCCGCTCGTGTCCCTCTTCTTCACCAGCCTGCAGGCACCGACTGACAAGGCGGGCGTCTACCAGCCGGCCTTCCAGGTGGGCAACTACGTCGCCGCCCTCCAGGAATACTGGCCGGTCTTCATCAAGTCCTTCATCTACTCGGGCATTGCGACGGTGCTCGCGCTCATCATCGCCTATCCGCTCGCGTACTTCATCGCCTTCCGCGCGGGCAAGTGGCGGGCGCTGCTTCTCGTGCTCGTGGTGGCACCGTTCTTCGCGTCCTTCCTCCTGCGGACATACGCGTGGCGCACCATCCTGGCCGATGAGGGCTTCATCACCAGCTTCCTCAACGCCCTTCACCTCCTGCCGGAGAACCGCATCCTCAATACTCCGATCGCGGTGGTCCTCGGGCTGACGTACAACTTCCTGCCCTTCATGATCCTGCCGCTCTACGCAGCACTCGAGCGCATCGACCCTCGCCTCATCGAAGCAGCGAGTGACCTCTACGCCTCGCCGTTCACGGGCTTCCGGAAGGTGGTGTGGCCACTCAGCCTGCCGGGTGTGGTGGCGGGCACGCTGCTGACCTTCATCCCGGCCTCGGGTGATTACATCAATGCCACGCTGCTCGGAGCGCCGAGCGATCGCATGGTGGGCAACGCGATCCAGACCAACTTCCTGCAATTCCGCGACTATCCGACCGCGAGTGCGCTGTCCTTCATCCTGATGGCGATCATCCTGGCCGTGGTGTTCATCTACATCCGGCGTGCAGGCACGGAGGATCTCGTCTGATGCGCTGGCTGCGTAAGAACCTCATACCCATCATCGGGATCCTGGTCCTGATCTATCTCTTCGTCCCCATCGCGGTGGTGGCGATCCTCAGCTTCAACAACCCGGCCGGCAAGTTCAATGTCTCCTGGAACGAGTTCTCGCTCGAGGCCTGGCAGAACCTTTGCGGGGTTCCGGGTGTCTGCGGGTCCTTCGTGACGAGCATCCAGATCGGCCTGATCGCGACTCTCTTCGGCACGGTTTTCGGCACGATGATCGCCTTCGCACTCGTGCGCTATCGATTCCGCGGGCGATCGACGACGAATCTGCTCATCTTCCTGCCCATGGCGACTCCCGAGGTCGTGCTCGGCTCGAGCCTGCTGGCCCTCTTCCTCAACCTGGCCTTCCCGCTTGGTTTCTGGACCGTGACCATCGCGCACATCATGTTCATCATCAGCTTCGTCGTCGTCACGGTGAAGGCAAGGCTCCAGGGCATGGACCCGCGCCTGGAGGAAGCGGCGCGGGATCTCTACGCCGATCCGAAGGCGACGTTCCGCTACGTCACCTTCCCGCTGGTGCTGCCCGGCATCCTCGGTGCTGCGCTGCTGGGCTTCAGCCTCTCCTTCGACGACTACATCATCAGCGCCTTCAACGCCGGGACACTTGTTACCTTCCCGATCTACATCTGGGGTGCCGCCCAGCGCGGCATCCCCGTCCAGGTCAACGCCCTCGCCACCCTCGTCTTCGTCCTTGCGCTG
>JBIIDD010000282.1:0-2810 GCA_044238565.1 Candidatus Nanopelagicales bacterium | reverse complement strand
GAAGAGGCCACCGATGTCGAGCCCTCGATCAACGTCTATCAATTCGACTGGGGCGTCGGTGGCGTGGCGTCGGATGCCGCACCCAATGTCATCATCCGAGGCCCGCGCACCGGGCTCGATCACTCCGCGGGCATCCTGCTCGACGCAACGGGCCGTCTCTACGTCGCCAATGGCGGCTCCAACAGCGTGACGGCCTACATCCCCCGCACCCAGACGCTCTCGACAAGCGTGACGAGCAGCGTGCAGCTCAACACCAAGTCCTTCACGGCGAGCGCGACATCTGATCGCGGCCTGCCCGTGAGCGTCTTCAGCATGACGCCCAACGTGTGCCAGGGCAGTGGGATCGCACCGGTGAGCATCACCGTCACCTCACTCGGCCGCTGTGTTCTTGAATTCCGCCAGGGCGGAGATGCCGAGTGGCCGCCCGCCCCGACCATCAGCCTTACCGTCAACGTCACGGCATCCTCGCAGTCGGTGCAGATCGAGCCGCTGGCTGATGTGCTTGCCAGCGCTGGGCCGATCGTCCTGCGCGGGTCCACGACGAGCGGTCTGCCCATCGTCTGGTCGGCCTCGCCGTCATCGGTGTGCAGCGTCAGCGGCCCCTTCGGCCACCTCCTTGAACTGCACAGCCCAGGCACCTGCAGCATCACCGCCTCCCAGCCCGGCAACGGCCTGTGGAACTCAGCGAGCGCCAACTCCTCCTTCGAGGTCCTGGCGCCACCGCCTCCCTCCATCACCATCACATGCACCAAGGCCGAGCAGCGGGGGCGGGCCGTCGTGCAATGCGCAGGGACCAGCCAGGAGATGACGGTGGGCACAACGTTGCAACCTCATGTCCGCGCGCGCGACACGGTGGAGTGGCGCACGCTCGGGACAAGCAAGCGGCCTCAGATCTCTGCGGATGGGTCCTTCACGTGGACCTATCCCGTGCGCAAGCAGAAGCAGCTCCAGGTCTACTTCTCGCACGGCGAGGTCAAGAGCAACGAGGCGACGATCGCCCTCGTCCCCTAGGGACCCGACCGTGCTAGCACGGTGATTGGCGCCTGAGGTCGCTCCGCGAGCAGACGCAAACCTAGGCTCGGTCTCACTTCTGCCGGGTGCCGCACTGCTGAATGGAGTAACTGATGCGTCGATGGATTGCATGGACGGGTGCGGCAGTGCTCGCGGCATCCGCACTCGGTGGGGCGGTCGGCCTCGGCAGTGGTGCGGCCTCCGCCCGGCTCGTGGATTTCACCGACTCGACCATGAAGCCCGTGAAGTCGCTGTGGGGCGGGGCGACCGGACTCGAGGCTCCCAGCGGGATCGCCTTCGACGACTCCGGCCTGATGTACGTCGCCAACATGATGGATCGCAGCGTCACCGTCTACGCCGCCGATTGGGCCACGGGCAACACGGCACCGATCAAGACGCTCAAGGGCCCGAGCACGCTTCTCGTCATGCCCGTAGCGATCGCCTTCGATGACGACCAGAACATGTACGTCGTCAACAGCGACAGCGTCACGGTGTATCCGCCCAATTGGAAGGACGGGGATAACGCTCCCATCCGGATGCTCCGAGGTGGAGGCACCGAGATGATGCGCCCCCAGGGCATTGCCTTCGACTCCACAGGTCGCATGTACATCACCAACAACTTCGAGTCCGTGGGGATCCTGCGCGGAAGCGTCACCGTCTATCCCGCAGGCTGGACCCGCATCGACACTCCCCCCGCGGCCAAGCTCATGGGCAACTCCACCGGTCTGGTGCGGCCCACCGGCATCACGTTCGACCAGGACGGCTACATGTACGTCGTCAACGGGTACGGCGTGAGCGTCTTCGAGCCCGGCTGGGACGACGGCGACACCGCACCCGTCAAGGTCATCGGAGGCCCAGGATCCGGCATGGATGGACCGCGCAGCGTGCTCGTCGACGACGCCGGCTACATGTACGTCGCCAATGCCAGTCGCGGCTTCGTGGGCCAGCCCCACGTCGCCATCTACGACCCGGGCTGGAGCACCGGCAACACCCCGCCTTCCGGTGCGATCTACGGCATCTACTCCCTCCTCACCGATCCCTACGGCATCGCCTTCGATGAGCGTGGACGCCTCTACGTCACCAACCAGACCACGGACTCGGTGACCGTCTACCAGCCGCAGACCCTGGACTTCGATCCCGTCTCCAGTGTCCCCTGGACAACGCGGCAGGTCACGGTTACCGCGAGCGCGACCAGCGGACTGCCCGTGACCATCACGACGACGAGCTCCGACGTGTGCTCGGGCAGCGGGACCTCGCCGGTCACGGTGACGATCAAGCGGATGGGCACGTGCACCTTCGACGCCGACCAGGCGGGTAGCGATGGATGGATCGCGGCTCCCACCATCAGCGGCAGTTTCAGCGTGACGAAGGCCTCGCAGACGATCACGATCATCCCGCCCGGTGACACACCGCTGTCCATGAAGTGGATTCGCGTGCGGGCGGCGACGAGCAGTGGCCTCCCCGTGGTCTGGACCTCCGGTACTCCGGAGATGTGCGTCCACCGCCAGGGATTCGGTCAGCGCGTGAGCCTCGTCAGCGCAGGCACCTGCACTCTCACGGCCACGCAGCCGGGCAACAGGCTCTGGAACTCCGCGTCGCAGACCGTGTCCTTCACGGTCACCCCGTAGGACCTCTCGCACCGAATTGGCCCGACGAGCCGGACGGGCCGCTAGCGTCTGCGATATGCGCCGATTCCTCGCTGCCGCCTCCGTCGCGGCGTTCGCCTCCCTCGCTCTCTCCGTGCCGGCCCAGGCGGCCGACCTGGAGTACGTCGCCCTCAATGAGAAGGGCCTGAAGCA
>JBIIDD010000281.1:0-2818 GCA_044238565.1 Candidatus Nanopelagicales bacterium | reverse complement strand
TGCGCAATCAGACGGACTACTGGGTCCTCATGACGAGCAACCGATCCCGGGTCCAGAACACGGCCGATCAGTGCTATCTGGCGCCGGGTGGAAGCCTCGCCTATGCGGGCAACTACTACGTGACCCTCTACCTGCAGCGTGATACTAGCAATGGCCGTGACGTGTCACCGGGCTCATTCGCGACGCATTCCGATCAGGTCAATCTCGACGATCCTGACTACGGGGATCCGACGGTCCGGCTTGGCATGGGCCTTCGCTTCTACGACGACGAATGTCTCGTCACTGAAACCAGAGGACGCCAGATCCGCCAGGGCCAGTCGATGGACGTGGGGACGATTTCCGCAGGGTCCATTTCCGCGACGCGCCTGTCCGATGACAAGAATGCGACGCGGGCGTGGTCGGGCCAGGATTCCTGGGCCGTCAACGACTGGGCCCGCATCGACCTTGTCCTCACCTCGGACAAGCGCTGCTCGTGACGGCCCGGCGGCTCGGCCAAGCCGCGCTGTCGGGCTTCCCCCGGTCGATGAGTCAGGGAGCGGGGAGCACCTTGATCTGGGGCAGCGGATAGAGCGGAGGTGATGGCTTGTTGGCCGTCGCCGGACCGTCGGGCACGTCCCAGACATTGGTCGCTCCGTCGCACCACTGCCTGACGGGTACGCCGTAGACGCCCGGCTTGGCAGGCCAGTTGATCGACATCGGGAAGAACGTCGGCGTGTTGAAGGCGGGCACGTCACCTTGCAGCACCCAGACGACCTTGCGTCCGTCAGAGGTGCGCGAGACCTTGCTGGTCCACCCGGTCACCGCTTGCGGAGCGACCTTGCCGAACTTCTTGTTGAAGTAGGCGGCCACCTTGTCGATGCCCGCTTCGTTCTGGAGGCAGCCGTGCTGGATCTCGAGGGTCATCACCGATGACTTGCCTGCGTACGCCGGCGCCCCGCTGAGATCCACGATCGCGTGTGCCGAGGCGGGGAGTGCTGAGCCGAGGACGAGCGCCGCCGAGGCAATGCCGGCGCCGGCGAGGGCAAGGAGTCGATGCGTCATCCCTGGACCATAGGCCCCGGCCCGGGGTTCCTCCAGTTCAGGCGTCCGCGCCCCTAGAGTGGCGCCGTGCCCGAGCCGACGAGCCAGCAGATCATCCTCGCGGTGGTCCTGGTCTTCGGCATCGCCACCGCCTGCCAGATCATCGCGCCCAAGCTGCGGATTCCGGCGCTCGTGCTGCTGCTGCCCGCGGGGTTCATCCTGGGGATCATCGCGCCGGGCGACACGCCCGCGACGGTGCTCGGCCCGGTCTTCTCCATCGCGGTCGACTTCGTCGTGGCGATCATCCTCTTCCAGGGCGGCGTCGGCCTCACGACGATCAAGCTGCACGGCAAGGACCGCAGTGTCGTGCGGCGGCTCGTCTTCATCGGTGCACCGATCACAGGCGTGCTGGCGAGCCTGGGTGCGCACTTCATCATCGGGATGCCCTGGCCTGTCGCGATCATGCTGGGCGCGATCCTCATCGTCTCGGGGCCGACGGTGATCAATCCCATCCTCGACTTCGCGCGGCCCGCGGGTCGCGTGCGGGGGATCCTCGTGTGGGAGGGCACCCTGCTGGATCCCCTCGGAGCACTCGTCGCGGTCGTCATCTTCCAGATCGTCAAGGCCAGCGATGCGACCACCATCGCCGACGGGGTCGCCATCTTCATCGGCGGCATCGGCGTCGCCATCGTGGCCGCCGCGGTCGGCACGGCCCTCTTCGTCATCGGCGGGCGTCTCGTGCGCGGCAATGCGATGTTCGCCACGCAGGTGGTGCTCGCCTCAGTCCTCGTGACCGCGGGGCTCGCCAATCTCGTGAGCGACGACAGCGGCCTGCTCGCCGCCCTGCTCATGGGCATCGCCGCGCCGCGCATTGCCAAGAGGATGGGTGCGACGACGACCCAGGAGAGCCCCTTCTTCGACACCATCGTCTCCATCGGCATCGGCGTGCTCTTCGTGTCGATCTCGGCGCTCGTACCGCTCGACACGGTCGAGCAGATCCTCGTGCCCACGCTCGTCGTGGCGATCCTGCTCATCCTCGTGCAGCGCCCGCTCGTGAGCATGCTGTGCTCTGTCGGCTCGGGCCTCACGCGCAAGGAGCGGATCTTCATTGCCGCCATGGATCCGCGCGGCATCGTGGCCGCGGCCACGGCGTCGAGCGTCGGGGCTGTGCTCGTGGCATCCAATGTGCCGGGTGCTCAAGAGCTGCTGCCCGCGGCCTTCATCATCATCGCCGTGACAGTGACCTTCTACGGGCTCACCGCGATCCCGGCGGCCAAGGCCCTCGGCCTGCGCGAGGAGGCCAGCGCCGAGACTGCGGTGGGGGCGAGCAGGGGAGAGAGCGTCGGCGAGGGCAACCCCTCGCCGAGTTGAGCCCGGCTTGACTGGCGCGCTAGGTTTTTTGAGCGCATCGGCGAGATCCGCGGATGCGCTTCGGGGAGCACAGGGCATCGGCAGATGCCCCTCGCCGGACCACGAGTCCAGGATAAGGATTGACTATGTCTGACAAGACCTACATGCTCTACGCCGCCAGCTATGCCTCCAAGGATGACGCCAAGGCGGACCTCGAGGCGCTGAAGGCCATCAAGCGCGATGGCGAGATCCGCGATCTCACGGCCGCCATCGTGTCCAAGAACGACAAGGGCCGCCTGCACGTCCACGAGACCACCCACGCCGGCAAGGTCGCCGCGGGGGTCGGTGTCGTCGCTGGCGCCATCATCGGAGCGGTCTTCCCGCCCGCTGGCATCGCCGTTGTGGCGTCTGCCGTGGGTGGCGCTGCTGGCGTCGGTGTCGTCGCCGG
>JBIIDD010000017.1:0-10173 GCA_044238565.1 Candidatus Nanopelagicales bacterium | reverse complement strand
TCCACCTGCCACAGGGATCCCTCGGCTGTGGGTTCGCCGCACGCGCGCAGGACACCTGAGGCAAGACGGGTGGCGGTGCGCAGGGCCGCCTCCTCGTCACCTCCCTCGACGGGCTCGGCGACGAAGATGACGTCGACGTCGCTCACGTAATTGAGCTCGCGCCCGCCGCACTTGCCCATGGCGATGACAGCGAGGCGGCAGGGCACGGAGTCAGCGGGCAGCTCCGCTCGCGCTATGGCGAGGCCGGCCTCGAGGGCAGCATCCGCGAGGTCGGCGAGCTCCTCAGCGATGTCATCGACTCGCGCACCGTGCACGAGGTCGCGTACCACCGTCGTCAGGAGCTCGTCTCGGTAGGCCACGCGCAGCGCGTCAGCGGCACCGGCGATGCTCGCTACAGGAGACGTGGCACCCGGATCGGCTCCCACGGCACGAAGCAGACTCTGCCTTCGATCGGCAGGACTCGGCGCACGCATCGCCACGCCTCGCAGGCAGCGGACCGATTGCGGATGGCGTGCCAGGTGGTCGGCGAGTGCGGCGGACATGCCCACCGTCGCGACGAGGGCCGCGAACCACTCGTCGTCGCCCACGACCGCCTCGAGGTCCACGTCGGCCATGACCAGTCGGTGCAGGGCTTCGAGGGCCTGGTCGGGATCAGCCGCCGCCGTGAGCGCATCGGAGAAGCCCTCCGGATCCGAGACGCGCATCTCACCGAGCAGGCGTGCCGCCTCAGCCGGATCCGCGAAGCCGCGCCGCGCCAGGTGCGCGGTGAGGCTCGACGATCGCTGCTCGCTCATCGCAGCGCGCTCCCTGCGGGCATGGCGGGTGCCTAGAGCGTCGGGAGGTAGCGGTCGATCTCCCAGGCGTTGACCTGGCGGCGATACTCCTCCCACTCCGCCTGCTTATTGCGCAGGAAGAAGTCGAAGACATGCTCGCCGAGCGTCTCCGCGACGAGCTCCGAACTCTCCATCGCCTGGATCGCCTGGTTGAGGCTGCCGGGCAGGGGCTCCATGCCCATGGCGCGACGCTCGGCCGGGGTGAGCGACCACACATCGTCCTCGGCACCCGGCGGGAGCTCATATCCCTCCTCGATGCCCTTGAGTCCGGACGCGAGAATGACGGCGTAGGCGAGATAGGGGTTGCAGGCGCTGTCGAGCGAGCGGAATTCCACGCGAGTCGAGTTGCCCTTGGTCGGCTTGTACATCGGCACGCGCACGAGCGCAGACCTGTTGTTGTGGCCCCAGCAGATCATCGCCGGCGCCTCGGCGCCTCCGGCGAGGCGCTTGTAGGAGTTGACCCACTGATTGGTGACGGCGGTGATCTCGGGCGCGTGACGCAGGACGCCCGCGATGAAGGATCGGGCTACCTGCGACAGCTGGTACGGCGCTCCGGGCTCGTGGAAGGCATTGCGGTCGCCCTCGAAGAGGGAGACGTGGGTGTGCATGCCGGAGCCGGGCGCATCACGGAAGGGCTTGGGCATGAAGGTGGCGTACACGCCCTGCTCCAAGGCCACCTCCTTGATGACGGTGCGGAAGGTCATGAGGTTGTCAGCCGTCGTGAGGGCGTCGGCGTAGCGCAGGTCGATCTCCTGCTGACCGGGCCCACCCTCGTGGTGACTGAACTCGACGGAGATGCCCATTGCCTCGAGCATGGTGATGGCCTGGCGGCGGAAGTCGTAGCCCACGGACTGCGGCGAGTTGTCGAAGTAGCCGTAGTTGTCGATGGGCTCCGGTGCACCCTCGCTGGGGTGGTTCTTGAGCAGGTAGAACTCCACCTCGGGATGCGTGTAGAAGGTGAAGCCCATGTCTGCCGCGCGCGAGAGAGCGCGCTTGAGCACATATCGGGGATCGGCGTACGACGGTGAACCGTCGGGCATGAGGATGTCGCAGAACATGCGTGCGACGCCCGGCGACTCGGCTCGCCACGGGAGCACCGCGAAGGTGGCGGGATCCGGCTTGGCGAGCATGTCGGACTCGTAGACGCGCGCGAAGCCCTCGATGGCCGAGCCGTCGAAGCCCAGGCCCTCGGCGAAGGCGCCCTCCAATTCGGCGGGGGCGACCGCGACCGACTTGAGAGTGCCCAGCACGTCGGTGAACCACAGGCGCACGAAGCGGATGTCCCGCTCCTCGATCGTCCGGAGCACGAACTCCGTCTGCTTGTCCATGGCCCCAGTGTGCCCGTGCCCGTGTTTCCGGCGCGTTACGCACCCCTACGCTTCCCCTATGCCCCGGCTTCGACTGGCCCTCGTGCAGGCCAATCCGACCGTGGGCGACCTCGCGGGCAATGCCGAGCTGGTGCGCGTGGCCGTGGACCGCGCGGCCGCAGCCGGCGCCCAGCTCGTGGCACTCCCGGAGATGTTCGTGACGGGCTATCCGATCGAGGACCTCGCGCTGCGACCCTCCTTCCAGGCAGCGTCGCGCGCGACCGTGGAGGCGCTAGCCGAGCAGTTGGCTGCCGACGGGCACGGCGCGATCCCCGTCGTCATCGGATACCTGGATCGCATCGACGATGCAGCGGACCGGCTCGGCCGGCCGCGCGGCGCACCCGTCAACTCCGCCGCGGTGCTCCAGCACGGTCGCATCGTGGCGCGCTACGACAAGCACCACCTGCCCAACTACGGCGTCTTCGACGAGTTCCGCTACTTCGTGCCCGGTGAGCAGCCATGCGTGCTCGAGATCGGCGGTGTGGATGTCGCTCTGGCGATCTGCGAGGACCTGTGGCAGGAGGGCGGCACAGTCGCCCAGGCTCGAGGCTGCGGCCTCCTGCTGGTCATCAATGGATCGCCGTACGAGCGCGACAAGGACGACACCCGCCTGGACCTATGTCAGCGCCGTGCGCGTGAACTCGGTGCCACGCTCGCCTACCTCAACATGACCGGTGGCCAGGACGAGCTCGTCTTCGACGGCGACTCGCTCGTCGTCGCCGCTGACGGCTCGCTCCTCGCCCGCGCGCCCGCCTTCCGCGATGACATCGTCGTGATCGATCTCGACCTCCCGGCAGGCAGCGGAAGCCACCCCCGGCTCGATGTGCCCGAGTCGTCAGGTCACGCACCGGCACCGGCCGTGGCCGAGCCGCTCTCAGATCTCGCCACCGTGTGGGAGGCCCTCGTGGTGGGGCTGCGCGACTACGTCGACAAGAACTCCTTCCCCTCGGTCATCCTCGGGCTATCCGGCGGCATTGACTCCGCTCTCGTTGCCGCACTTGCCTGTGATGCGCTCGGCGCAGATCGCGTGCACGGAGTCGCGCTGCCGAGCGTCTACTCCTCGGAGCATTCGCTCGCTGACGCCGCCGATCTCGCCCAGCGCACGGGGCTGCACTTCCGCACGATTCCGATCGCCCCCATGGTCGATGCCTTCGACGCGTCGCTGCACCTGAGCGGGCTGGCCGAGGAGAACCTCCAGGCCCGGGTTCGTGGCACGACCCTCATGGCGCTTTCCAATGCCGAGGGACACCTGGTGCTGGCCACCGGAAACAAGAGCGAGATCTCCGTTGGCTACTCCACCATCTACGGCGACGCCGTGGGCGGATTCGCGCCCATCAAGGATGTGCCCAAGACGCTGGTATGGGAACTGTCGCGGTGGCGCAATGCTCGTGCCGAGGCAGGAGGCCTGGTGCCTCCGATCCCGCCCAACTCCATCGAGAAGCCCCCCAGTGCAGAGCTCCGTCCGGGCCAGCTCGACCAGGACTCCCTGCCCGACTACGCACTCCTCGACGACATCCTCGACGACTACGTCGAGCACGACCGCAGCCTGGCCGACCTGGTCGGTCAGGGCTTCGACGCCGCGACCGTGGAGCGCGTCATCAGGCTCACCGACGCAGCGGAGTACAAGCGCCGCCAGTATCCGCCGGGGACCAAGATCTCGCTGCGCGCCTTCGGTCGCGACCGTCGCCAGCCGATCACTAATCGCTGGCGCGAGGTGTGACGCCTACGCCGCGAAGGGCCAGGCCGAGGATCTGATCCGTCGAGATCGCCGCCACAGGTGTGCCATGCCAGACCTTGAGGAAGATCATCGGGCCGACGAGCAGGGTGACCACCGCATCGAGGTCGGCTTCTGGGTCGACCCACCCCTCGCTGACACCGTCGCGGAGGATGCCGAGGAGCATCTGGCGTCGCGGGGCGAGGACGCGGTCGTAGAAGGTGGCCAGGAAGTCGGGGTGCTGAGCTCCCGCGGAGATGACCTGCGCCATCACCCGACCCCCGCGCGTCTGGGTCATCGGCGAGCGGACGAAGTCGAGCGCCGCCTCGAGCCGCTCTCGCACCGAGCCTCCGCCGACGGGCGGAGGCGTGTCATCGCGCAGTTGATCAAGAGCTGCTGCGAGCACCCCGTCCCGACCGTCGTAGCGGCGATAGATCGTGGCCTTGCCGACGCCGGCGCGCTGGGCTACCGCCTCGATGGTGAAGGCAGCGATACCCGCCTCGGCGAGCACATCGAGCGCGGCCTCCGCGATGCGACGGTCAAGTGCCGCGTCGCGCGGACGGCCACGGGCGGGACCCTCAGCCCTTGCGGCCGTCATCACCGATCTCCTCGGCCAGTTGCTCCGGGTAGGCGGCCTCCTCCTCACGGACGAGGTCGTCGGTCGATGAGTCAGCAGGGACCATCGCGTCCTTGCGGGGCGGTGTGATGACGGGGAGCGCGAACGCCACGAGGAGGGTCGCGACCACCACCACGGCGACGGAGATGAGATAGGTCATGTGGGACGACGTAAGGAACGCGTCGTACGCAGAGGTGCGCAGGGCGTCCAGCACCGCGGCAGGGGCACCGGACTGCTCCAGGGTCGCCAGGAGTCCATCCGTCGCGACGATGGAGTTCTCCGCCGCCTGGCGTGCCTCATCCGGGACCTGATCGGGCAACTGCCCGATGGCGGGGGTGATGCGACTGGCGTACTGAGTCGCGAGCACCGTGCCGATGATGGCCACGCCGAGGGCGCCGCCCACCTGTCGGACGGTGTTCTGGACAGCCGATCCCGCACCTGCGCGCGCGAGGGGTAGGACGTTTTGCATGACGGTGGATGCGGGAGCGATGACGTTGCCCATGCCGAAGCCGAAGACGAAGAACACCACGAGGATCACCCAGATCGGCGTGTCGAGCTGGATGAAGACGAGTCCCATGAGCGAGAGCGCGACGAGCACCAGGCCCGTAGTCATCACGGCCCGATAGCCGAACCTCAGCACCATGGCGGCGCTGCGCGGTGCCGCGATGATCTGCCCGATGGCGAAGGGCACGAAGCACAGCCCAGCAGTGAGCGTGTCGTAGCCCCGCAGAATCTGCAGGTAGAAGGGGAGCGTGAAGGTGATGCCCGACAGGGCGAAGAAGGCAAGCGACACTGCGGCGAGGCTCACGGCGTAACCCCGGTTGCGGAAGAGCGAGACATCGAAACTCTTGTGGTCGCTGCGCGCCTCGTACCAGAGGAAGAAGGCGAGCACGCCGATGCCGGCGAGCATGGGCAGGACCACTCCCGGATCCGTCCAGCTCAACGTCGATGACGCGTGGATGATGCCGTAGATGAGCAGGGTGAGACCCGCAACGGAGAGCACCAGGCCGATCAGGTCGAGCTTGCGCGGATTCGGATCCCGGGTCTCGGGGACGATCCGCCAGATGCCGATGAGCCCGATGAGGACGATGGGCACATTGATGAGGAAGACCGCACCCCAGTCGTTGCCCGTGATCCAGCTGAACCACTCGGGGTGCTGGAGCAGGAGACCACCGAGCACGGGCCCCAGGGCGACGGCTGCGCCGACCGCACCGGCCCAGGCGCCGATCGCTTTGCCACGCTCATGCGGCGGAAAGACGACGGTGATGATTGCCAGGGTTGTCGGCATGACCGCGGCACCGCCGACACCCATGATCGCGCGGAAGGCGATGAGCATCTCCGGCGTCGTCGCGAAGGCACTGGCTGCCGATGCCAGGCCGAAGATGATGAGACCGATGACGAGGATGCGCTTGCGGCCGTAGCGGTCGCCCAGGGCACCCCACGTGAAGAGGAGTGCCGCAAAGGCGAGGATGTAGCTGTCGATCGCCCAGACGAGCTGGCCCGCGGTCGCATTGAGATCGCTTTGGATGGTCGGCAGCGCGATGTTGAGCACCGTGTTGTCGAGCACGACGATGAGCAGGCTCACCACCAGCACGCCGAGGATCGCCCACCGGCGGGGGTGGCCCTCGCCGCTCGTCATCCAGCCGTCCGGGGACATGGCCCTCCTCGCGCACGCACGTGTTCCGGGAATTTCGGAACGACGGCGTATCGTAACCCCTCGGCGGGTGCGCTGAGCGTGAAGCGCCGCCCTATGCCACGATGTGCGTGTCCGGGGACTCCGCACGGGAGCCTCGAGATGGGAGCACGATCATGTCCTTGGCGACGCCTATCCGCCGCACCACCATTCGCGACCTCCATGAGGCCACCGCCCGCGGCGAGAAGTGGGCGATGATCACCGCCTACGACGCCCTCACCGCGCGGATCTTCGATGAGGCTGGCATCCCCACACTCCTCGTCGGCGACTCTGCTGCCCAGGTGGTCTACGGCTACGACTCCACTCTTCCGGTGACGGTCGACGACCTCGTGCCACTCGTGGCCGGCGTCGTGCGCGGGTCCTCGCGCGCCATGGTGGTCGCCGACATGCCCTTCGGCTCCTACCAGGCCTCCGTCACCCAGGCGATGGAGTCGGCCATGCGCTTCATGAAGGACGGCGGCGCGCACGCGGTCAAGATCGAGGGCGGCCAGCGCGTGCTGCCCCAGGTCGAGGCACTGGTGGGCGCGGGCATCCCCGTCGTCGGCCACCTGGGCCTGACTCCCCAGTCCGTCAACGTCTTCGGTGGCTACCGGGTCCAGGGTCGCGGCGAGGACGGCGAGGCGGTGCTGCGCGATGCCAAGGCACTCGAGGCCGCAGGCGCCTGCGCCGTCGTGCTCGAGGTCGTCCCTGCCGACCTCGCCGCGCGCGTGTCCGAGGTGCTCACGATCCCCACGATCGGTATCGGCGCCGGAGCTGCGACAGATGCCCAGGTCATCGTGTGGCAGGACATGGCCGGCCTCACCGCCGGGCCGCGCCCGAAGTTCGTCAAGGCCTACGCCGACCTGCGCACGATTCTCGGCACTGCCGCCGCGGACTGGGCCGATGAGGTGCGCTCAGGCGCATACCCGGCGCCCGAGCACGCCTACGCCTAGACCTCCCGCGGGTGTGAGATACCCGAAGATGCACCCTTCGCAGCGGCGCGATGTACCTAAGGTTCCCGCATGCATCGTGCCCACCTCGCCATTCTCGTCGGCCTATCCGCCTGCCTTCTGTCAGCCTGCGGAGCCGCCGGCGCTCCCGGCGCGCAGGTCGAGAGCGCACCCGCCTCAGGCGAGGTGGCCGGCAGCGTCCCGCAGTGCGACTCAGCCCCGCCGGCCCGGGCGCCGCTCAAGGACAGCAAGTGGACCGCTCATGTCGATGGATCGGTGGGCTCCATCTACAACCAGACACCCGGCAACCTCTTCGTCGGATTCAAGAACAACGGCGCACGGGGTCTACCCACCCTGTGCTACATCCCCTCCGGCGGATCCGCTCCCTACTCCGTGGTGGAGCAGACCACCGGCAGGGGCGACGACAAGATCGAGACACTCACCCTGTCGACCAACGCCCGCGCCGGCGACGGGGTGTGCGCGGTGATCCTGGATCAGGAGTACGGCTACCCCGGCACGCTGCTGATCAACCGCAGATACGGCGGATGCGAAACCGTGGTGAGCGCATCCCGCAACGAGGTCGACGTGGCTGAGCAGATAACCACACTCAGCGAGGGCGAGAGCACCGAGATGCGACTGGGCAATGCGTTCGTCATAGCCAACCGCCTCGACGACGACGCCGACGCCGCCAAGAAGTGGACTGGTTCGGACGCGTGGAACGTGCGCGACTGGGCGCGCATCGACCTCACGGTGAAGAGCCTGTGATGCGGCTCAGACGTCGGTGATGCGCACGCCTGCGTGGGCCTTGTAGCGCCGGTTCATCGAGATGAGGTTGGCCGTGAAGGCCTCGACCTGCCCGGCGTTGCGCAGGCGGCCGCCGTAGATCCCACGCATCCCCGGGACGAGCCCCGCGATCGCCTGGACGGTGTCGGTGGCCTCCCGGTCGTCACCGAGCACGAGGACGTCGGTGTCGATGCTGTCGACCGACTCGTCGAGCAGGAGGACGGCGGAGATGTGGTGGAAGGCGGCGACAACGCGGGAGTCAGGGAGGACACCCGCGGCCTGCTGAGCCGCCGAGCCTTCCGGGACGGGCAGGGCGAAGGCACCCTGCTTGTCGAAGCCGAGCGGATTCACGCAATCGACGACGATCTTGCCTGCGAGTGCACCGCTGAGGCTCTCCAGAAGCGCACCGTGGCCGTCCCAGGGCACCGCGACGATCACGACATCACTGGCGGCCGCGCAATCCTCGTTGGACATGCCGCGCACCGAGCCGGGTAGCGCGGATGCCGCCTCGGCAGCACGTCCGGCGTCACGCGAACCCAGGACAACCTCGCAACCGGACATGGCAAGGCGGCGAGCCAGACCTCGGCCCTGCTCACCGGTGCCACCGAGCACTCCGATGGTCAGCCCCGAAACGTCGGGAAGGGCATGGGGGTCCGGGGTAGGTGCGGGAGATGTCATCGCGCCATCCTGTCAGCGCTGCCGCAGCCGCGCGAATTCGGCTGGCTCGCGCAGCATGGCATCATCCGCCCCCGTGAGCCAGCAGCCCCGGCGCGTGCGGATCGATCTCACTCCCCTGCGCACCCAGCCGGCGTTCCGGAGGCTCTTCATCGGCGGACTGGTCACCTCCCTCGGCTCGATGGTGACCTATGTCGCGATCCCCTTCCAGATCGCCGAGCTCACGGACTCCTTCATCGCGGTCGGCCTCATCGGTCTCGTTGAACTGGTGCCCCTGATCGTCTTCGGCCTCTACGGCGGCTCCCTCGCCGATCGCGTGGACCGACGCATCCTCGTGGTCGGCGGCGAGATCGCTGCCGGTCTGCTCGTGGGCATCCTCGCCCTCAACGCCCTGCTGCCCTCGCCGCAACTGTGGGTCATCTACATCGTCGCCATGCTCTTCGCAGCAGTCGACGGCCTGCAGCGACCCTCACTCGACGCCATGCTGCCCCGGCTCGTGCCCCAGGATCAGCTCTCTGCGGCGAGCGCGCTGAACTCCCTGCGCATGAACTCCGCCGCGCTGGCCGGCCCTGCGGTGGGCGGAATCGTCATCAGCATCTGGGGGATCGGCGCGGCGTACCTCTTCGATCTCGTCAGCTTCGTCATCGCCATCGCGATCTTCCTGCGGCTGCCCTCGGTGCGCGCCGGGACCGAGCACGTCGGGTCGAGCGTGCGCCATGTCTGGTCGGGCGTGCGCTACGCGTGGAGCCGTAAGGACATCCTCGGCAGCTACACCATCGACTTCGCCGCCATGACCTTCGCATTTCCGTTCGCGCTGTTTCCCTTCATCGCACAGGACTACGACGCGCCGTGGGCCCTCGGCCTCCTCTACTCCGCCGGGTTTGCCGGCGGCCTCGTCTTCGGCCTCTCCAGCGGCTGGGCCGTCCGCATCAGCCACTACGGACGGGCGATCGCGCTCGCGGCTGCCCTCTGGGGTGCCGCCGTCGGTCTCGTCGCGATCGCCCCGGGGATCTGGTGGGTACTGGCGCTGCTTGCCGTCGCGGGCTACTTCGACATGCTCAGTGGCCACTTCCGGAGCCTGCTGTGGAATCAGTCGATCCCCGACGAGGTCCGCGGCCGCATGGCCGGGATCGAGATGCTCAGCTACTCACTCGGCCCGATGCTCGGCCAGGTGCGCAGCACGACCGCGGCCCAGGCTTTCGGGCTGCGTGCATCGCTGAGTTCAGGAGGAATCCTGTGCATGGTTGCGGTTGGTGTGACGTGTGTGACACTTCCCGCCCTGTGGACATTCGATGCGCGCACCGATCCGAATGTCGCCGCTCGACGCCGAGAAGCACAGGATCGAGGGAGTGCGGGAGATCCACATCACAGCGACAAACCGGATTCAGCGGACGACTAGCACGACAACGAATCGGAATCCGCGCGCGACACACCGAGGCGTGAAATTGCGGCGATGTCGCGAATTGGCCGCCGAATCTGCAACAGTGGTTCCCGTAAAGCCCTGCCAAGGGGCAGGGAACGACCAACTGGAGGCACCGTGGCGGTCGCGAAGAAGACCACCGC
>JBIIDD010000280.1:0-2831 GCA_044238565.1 Candidatus Nanopelagicales bacterium | reverse complement strand
ACGACGCGAGCAGCGCGGGCGCAGCCGCCGTCTGGAGAAGCAGCGGGTTCCACGTCGGCGCAGCCCCGAGGAACTGCCCCTCGAAGCCCGAGGCCACAGCCTTGCCGATGATCTCAGCGACCTCTGCCGGGCCGACTCCGATGGCCACGACGTCCGCACCCGACTCGAGAATGGCGGACACCGCCGCATCCTGGTTGCCGGCGACAGCGTTGGGTGCCGTCTCGACAAAACCAGCGAACTCGACTCCGGTCGCCCCGGCCCACTTCTCGGCACCCGCGGCGTAATCGCCACCGTAGTCACCGGGATAGCCGACGGTCAGGAGCTTGTTGATGGGCGCCTTGTTCTCCGTCCACCAGTCGAGGCCACCCATGGCCGCGATGCAGTACGACGAGCCGGACTCGAGGATGACACCGCCATCCGTCTCCGGGAACTGCCAGCCGGACCACCACGACGCGGGAACGCCGATGACGTTGTCGGCCTCCATGTCGGAGAGGATCGCCTGGGTCTGCGGGGTGCCCAGGGTCTGGGCGAGCGCGAGGATGTTGGGCTCGATCGCGCGGTACTCCTGGCTGTGGACCGCCGGGTCGTACTTGTTGTCACGCGTGTTGGCCGCCATGTTGACGTCGAAGCCGGAGATGCCCCCCTGCTCGTTGACGTACTTCCAGAAGTCCTGCTGGCCGGTGACGACCTGGGTGGCGAGAGGGGCGAATGGGCCCTCCGTCAGGTCGGACAGGACACCGAGGTAGATGCAGCCGTTCCCGGGGTTGATCGCCTCGGGGCATGGCTCCTCGGTGACACCGACATCGAAGACGATGCCCTCACGGGGCGAGGTGCCCCCCTCCGACGACGACGCCGCCCCGGTAGGGGTCGCATCGCCGCCCCCGCTGCTGCATCCCACGAGCACCAGGGCAGCTGCCCCCGCGCCCGCGAGGACCTTCGCCATGCGCCTCGACACCACTGGTTCCTCCTCGGCTCTTCGGTCCGCGCCCTCCCGCCAGACGGATGGGGGCGCTCCTGGGACCACACTCTGTCAAAGAAAACGGGGGTCCGCCAGGAAGTTTGCCTCGCGGCGCCCCCAAACCTTGGCAAGATGGTTGGGCATCAGGGCGGTCCGGTCCGGCAGGGGGCGGCGTCCACGTCCCATCGGACGCTACCGCCAGGGAAGGAGGGGGCCGGTGCTCGCCGTCGAAAACCTCGAGGTCGTCTACGAGGACGTCATCCTCGTGCTGAAGGGGGTAAGCCTCCAGGTCCCAGAGGGCTCCATCGTCGCCCTCCTGGGCCCCAATGGCGCCGGCAAGACGACCGTGATCCGGGCCATGACCGGCCTGCTCGACGTCCACCGAGGCCGCATCTCCAAGGGCCGGGTCACCCTGGACGGCGAGGACCTGGGCGGCCTCCCCGCACCCAAGATCGTGAAGGCGGGCGTCGGCCAGGTCATGGAGGGCCGGAGGATCTTCCGCGAGTTCACCGTGGAGGAGAACCTCAAGGCCGGAGGCCACACTGCCTCGCGCGCGGACATCGCCGAAGGACTCGAGCGCGCGTACACGATGTTTCCCGTCCTCGCGGAGCGCCGCAAGCAGACCGCGGGCTACCTCTCCGGCGGCGAGCAGCAGATGCTGGCGATCGGGCGCGCGCTCATGGCGCGGCCGCGCTACCTGCTCCTCGACGAGCCCTCGCTCGGCGTCGCACCCAAGATCGTCCAGCAGTTGCGCGACCTCATCGTGCAGATCAAGGAGACAGGCACCTCGGTGCTCCTCGTCGAGCAGAACGCCTCCATGGCCCTGTCCATCGCCACCCACGGCTACGTCCTCGAGACCGGGCGCGTGGTGATGGACAAGCCCGCTGAGCAACTGCGCGAGGACGACGACATTCGCGAGTTCTACCTGGGCCTGCGCGGAGAGGAGCGCGGGTCGCTCAGGGATGTCAAGCAGTACCGGCGACGGAAGCGGTGGTTGAGTTGAGCACGGAAGTCCTCCTCGATGCCCGGGACATCTCACTGTCCTTCGGTGGCACCCAGGCCATCCGCGACGTCAGTTTCGAGGTTCGCAGTGGCGAGCTCTTCGCCATCATCGGCCCCAACGGTGCGGGCAAGACCTCGATCTTCAACTGCATCTCAGGCGTCTACCACCCGCAGCAGGGATCGATCGATTTCCGCGGCGAGAACCTCGTGGGGCAGCCACCTGAGGACATCGCCAGGCTCGGTATCGCGCGCATGTTCCAGAACATCGAGCTCTTCGACAACCTCACCGTCCTCGACAACCTCATGCTGGGTCGAGCCCTTCACATGGACTACTCGATCGCATCGGCCTTCCTCTTCGGCCGCAAGACCAAGCGCCAGGAGGTCGCCAATCGCGAGGTGGTCGAGCGACTCATCGACTTCCTCGACATCGAGAAGCACCGCAGTTTCCCCGTGGGCATGCTGCCCTACGGGGTCAAGAAGCGCGTGGAACTCGGACGAGCACTTGCCATGGATCCGACCCTCCTGCTGCTGGACGAGCCCGTCGCCGGCATGAACGCCGAGGAGACGGAGGACATGGCCCGCTTCATCCTGGATGTGCGCGCCGAGATGGGCGTCACGATGATCCTCGTCGAGCACGACATGGGCCTGGTCATGGACCTGGCCGATCGCGTGCTCGTCCTGGACTTCGGAGAGCGCATCGCTCTCGGCACCCCCGCCGAAGTCCAAGCAGACCCCAACGTGATCCGCGCCTACCTCGGCGAGGAACTCAGCGACGCAGGGAGGGAGACCCGATGACCGCCGTGGCAGAGCCCATCACGGGCACGTGGACGCTCGTCGGAGCCGTGCAACGCCGCGCCCAGACGGCGCCCGA
>JBIIDD010000279.1:0-2836 GCA_044238565.1 Candidatus Nanopelagicales bacterium | reverse complement strand
TCCTGCTATCTCGTCGAGCATGACGGCTTCCGCTTGGTTCTCGACCTCGGCAATGGTGCCCTGGGATCCCTGCAGCGCCACATCGCGCTCACCGACATCGACGCGGTGATCCTCTCCCACCTGCACGCCGATCATTGCCTCGACCTGTGCGGGCTCTACGTCGCTCAGCGATACCACCCTGAGGGGCCACGCGAGCGCATCCCTGTCTGGGGTCCGCGGGGCACTGCACAGCGCATGGCCAGGGCCTACGACCTCCCGGCGGAGCCCGGCATGACGGGGCAGTTCGACTTCCGCGATCTCGTGCCGGGCGAGCACCGCATCGGCCCCTTTCTCGTGACGGCCGCGCGCGTCAATCACCCGGTCGAAGCTTATGGACTTCGCGTGGGGGTGGACGGGCACGCGATCGCGTACTCGGGTGACACGGGGGAGTCGGCCACGCTTGTCGATCTCGCGCGTGATGTCGACGTCGCCCTCATCGAGGCGAGCTGCCTTGAGTCTCAGCCCGCACCTGACGTGCATCTCACGGCGCGTCAGGCCGCCGAGCACGCGCAGGCGGCCGGTGCGGGAGTCCTGGTCCTCACCCACCTCGTCGCATGGAACGACCCGCAGGCGACGCTCGCCGAGGCACGTCCAGCCTTCGATGGCGAGATCATGCTGGCCTCCAGCGGCCTCGTCATCGACGTGGCATAGGTCCACGACATGGCATAGGTCTCGCTCGACATCGGGTGGGCCGCGCGCGGCCCCGTGCGGCGTCGGCTTGGAATTGTGCGGCTGAGTGCGAGTCTCACGCGTACTCAGCCGCACAATTGCCCCGACAGTGGGGACGTGGTGCGGCGTGGCCTAGGGTCGCATCCCATGAGCACGCGATCCGATGGCCGGGACTCGGCCCAACTCCGCCCCGTCACCTTCGCGAGGGGCTGGCTCGACCAGGCCGAGGGCTCGACCCTGGTGAGCTTCGGCCGCACCCGAGTCCTCTGCACCGCGAGCTTCACCCCCGGTGTGCCGCGCTGGCTCAAGGACTCCGGTCGCGGGTGGGTGACGGCGGAGTACGCCATGCTCCCGCGATCGACCAACACGCGCAGCGACCGTGAGTCGGTGAAGGGGCGACTGGGCGGTCGCACCCAGGAGATCTCACGTCTCATCGGGCGCAGCCTGCGCGCGGTCATCGACATGGAGGCGCTCGGAGAGAACACGATCGTCCTCGACTGCGACGTGCTCCAGGCTGACGGCGGCACGCGCACGGCGGCTATCACGGGTGCCTACCTCGCTCTCGCTGATGCTATTGCGTGGGCGAAGCAGCAGGGGCACGTGAAGGGCAACCCGCTCGTCGATTCCGTGGCCGCGGTGAGCGTCGGCATCATCGACGGTGAGCCGCGACTGGATCTGCACTACGACGACGACGTACGCGCGGAGACCGACATGAACGTCGTCATGACCGGCAGCGGCACCTACGTCGAGGTCCAGGGCACCGCGGAGGGCGAGCCCTTCGATCGCCGCCTCCTCGATCAGCTCCTCGATCTGGCCGCAGCCGGCTGCGTGGAACTCACGGCGTTGCAGCGCGCCGCGCTGGCGTCGTGACCATCCGGGCCGTCCTCGCGACCCGCAACGAACACAAGGTCACCGAGGTCACCCGTATCCTGCAGGCCGAGGGCGTCGACATCGAACTCATCGCGCTCCCGTCCGAGGCCCCGGACGTGGCCGAGACCGAGTCCACCTTCGCCGGCAATGCACTGCTCAAGGCGAGGTCCGCAGCCGAGGCGACGGGGCTGACGGCGATTGCCGACGACTCCGGACTCTGCGTGGACGCACTTCATGGGATGCCGGGTGTGCTCTCTGCTCGCTGGTCAGGGCGCCACGGCGATGATGCGGCCAATCTCGCGCTCGTGCTCGCACAACTGTCCGAAGTGCCCGATGGGCGTCGCGGTGCGCAGTTCGTGTGCGCGGCGGCTTGGGTGACTGCAGGGGGCGATGAGCATGTCGTCGAAGGCGTGCTCGAGGGCACGCTGGCACGCGAGCCGCACGGCACGCACGGATTCGGCTACGACCCGATCTTCCGTCCCCTGGGCTATGCGCTCACGACGGCCGAGCTCAGGCCACATGAGAAGGACGCCATCAGCCATCGAGGGCAAGCCCTCAGACTGCTCGCTCGCTCGGTCATCGCCCGATAGCCTCCCTCTACCGGGACGAGGAGACGATCATGTGCACAGGTATTCGGCTTGAGTGCTCCAACGGCGTCGTGGCGGGTCGCACATGCGAATTCGGCAACCTGCTGGAGTACGACGTCCTCTTCGTGCCCGTGGGTACGGCGTACACGGCGGCCATGCCGTCCGGCTCGGGCATGTCGTGGACCTCGACTCACGCTGTGACGGGTGTCGCCACCTTCGGAGCGATGGCGATCATGGACGGCATCAACGATGCAGGACTGATGGCCGGAGCCTTCTACTTCCCCGGCCAGGCCCAGTACGCGGACCCCGCGCAGGCGGACATGTCCAAGGCCGTCAATGCGACAGAGGTCCCCCACTTCATCCTCACCACGTGCTCGTCGATCGACGAGGCGTTGGCGGCGATCGCCAACATCACCGTCGTGGATGTCCCTGTCAATGGGTGGGGACCGACGGCCCCTCCTCTGCACTACCAGATCATCGACACCAAGGGACGCCACGTCGCTGTGGAACCGACGCACGCGGGGTCCTTGCAGATCACAGAGAATCCCACCGGTGCCTTCACCAACTCGCCGGACCTTCCCTTCCACCTGCTCAATCTCACCCAGTACATGAACATCTCTCCGCTGACCCTGCAGAGCAGTGACGTCTTCGGCACCACCGTGACCACGACC
>JBIIDD010000278.1:0-2837 GCA_044238565.1 Candidatus Nanopelagicales bacterium | reverse complement strand
GCTCGGCGGCGGCGTCATCGGCGTGGAGTTCGCGAGTGTGTGGAAGTCCTTCGGATCCGACGTCCACATCATCGAAGGGCTCCCCCGCCTCGTGCCCGCCGAGGACGAAGCCATCTCCAAGGCCTTTGAGCGCGCCTACCGCAAGCGGAAGATCGACTTCACCACCGGCGTGCGCTTCCAGTCCGCGACGCAGGACGACTCGGGCGTGCACGTCACGCTCGAGAACGGCGAGACCCTCGACGGCGACATCCTGCTCGTCGCCGTCGGTCGCGGACCGCAGACCGACGGTCTCGGCTTCGAGGAGGCCGGCATTGCGATGGAGCGCGGCTGGGTGCTCGTCGACGAGCGCCTGCGCACCAACGTCGCGGGCGTCTACGCCGTGGGCGACATCACGCCCGGCCTGCAGCTCGCGCACCGCGGCTTCCAGCAGGGCATCTTCGTCGCGGAGGAGCTCGGTGGCCTCTCACCTCGCCCGATCCCCGACGTCGACATCCCCAAGGTCACCTACTCCGAGCCCGAGATCGGCTCCGTCGGCCTCACCGAGGCACAGGCCCGCGAGCAGTACGGCGCCGACGGCGTCCAGGTCTACGAGTACAACCTCGGCGGCAACGGCAAGAGCCAGATCCTCGCGACGACCGGATTCATCAAGCTGGTGCAGCGCACGGATGGCCCCGTCGTCGGCATCCATATGATCGGCTCGCGCATCGGCGAGCAGATCGGCGAGGCTCAGCTCATCGTCAACTGGGAGGCCTACCCCGAGGACGTCGCCTCCCTCGTCCACGCACACCCCACCCAGAACGAGGCGATGGGCGAGGCCTTCCTCGCTCTCGCCGGCAAGCCCCTGCACGCCCACGCCTGACGCGATCGCTCGAAGGAGTCCCATGCCCGTCTCGGTCACCCTTCCCGCTCTCGGTGAGTCCGTCACCGAGGGCACCGTCACGCGCTGGCTCAAGCAGGTGGGCGACACCGTCGCAGCCGACGAGCCGCTGGTCGAGGTGTCCACCGACAAGGTCGACACCGAGATCCCCGCACCCGCGGGCGGCATCCTCCTCGCCATCCGCGTGCCAGAGGACACCACCGTCGCTGTCGGCGCCGAGCTCGCTGTCATCGGCGACGCCTCTGAGGTCGTCACTCCTGCCGCGACCCCTGCGCCAGCCGCGCCTGCTCCTTCGGCTGCCCCGCCGGCCTCGGCTCCCGCTCCGGCCTCAGCTCCCGCTCCGGCCCCGCCTCCCGCTCCCGCCCCGCCTCCCGCTCCCGCGGCTGTGGCCTCCGTGCACGCCGCCGCCGGTGCGACGACCTCCGTGGTCCTGCCACCGCTCGGCGAGTCGGTGACCGAAGGCACCGTCACACGCTGGCTCAAGAAGGTGGGCGAGGCCGTGGCCGCCGACGAGCCGCTCGTCGAGGTGTCCACCGACAAGGTCGACACCGAGATCCCCGCGCCGGTCGGTGGCATCGTGCTGGCCATCCGCGTGCCGGAGGACTCCACCGTTGCCGTCGGCGCCGAACTCGCCGTCATCGGCGACGCGGGTGCCCTCCCGAGCGAAGCGACTCCTGCCGCGGCTCCCGCAGCCCCCGCGACCCCCGCACCCCCTGCATCCGCGCCGGCAGCACCCGCACCTGCTCCCGTCCCGACACCCGCGGCACCCGTCGCGACCCCCGCGGCTGCACCTGCGGCCCCCGTCGCCACTCCCGAGCCTGTCGCATCCGGAGGTGATGACGAGGCCTACGTCACCCCGCTCGTGCGCAAGCTCGCTTCCGAGAAAGGCGTCGACCTGGCGAGCGTCGCCGGCACGGGCGTCGGGGGGCGCATCCGCAAGCAGGACGTCCTCGCTGCTGCCGAGCGCGCAGCCTCACCCGCCGCCGCAGCACCGGCGGCGTCCGCACCTGCCGCTGTGGCCGCCGCACCCGCCGCGAGCGCGGGTATGCGGGGCACCACCCAGCCCCTGTCCCGCCTGCGTCGCGTCATCGCCGAGCGCATGGTCGAGTCGCTGCAGGTCTCCGCGCAGCTCACAACCGTCGTCGAGGTCGACGTCACGCGCATCGCGGCCCTGCGCGACCGCGCGAAGGCCGACTTCGAGGCCCGCGAGGGCGTGAAGCTCACCTTCCTGCCCTTCTTCGCCAAGGCAGCCGTCGAGGCACTCGCGGCGTACCCCTCACTCAACGCCTCGATCGATCAGGCCGCAGGCACGGTGACCTATCACGGCGAGGTCAACCTCGGCGTCGCTGTCGACACCGACCGCGGCTTGCTCGTGCCCGTCGTGCGCGATGCGGGAGATCTCAGCGTGGCCGGCCTCGCGCGTCGCATCACCGACCTGGCCGATCGCACGCGCACCAATCGCGTGTCACCCGACGAACTCTCCGGTGGCACCTTCACGCTGACCAACACGGGCAGCCGCGGCGCGCTCTTCGACACCCCCATCATCAATCAGCCGCAGGTGGCGATCCTCGGCACGGGCAGCGTCGTCAAGCGCCCCATCGTCATCAGCGACGGTGGCAGCGACGTCATCGCGATTCGCTCGATGGTCTACCTGGCCCTCACCTACGACCACCGTCTCGTGGACGGTGCTGACGCCGCACGCTTCCTCACCGCAGTGCGCGCGCGTCTCGAAGAAGGCACCTTCGCGGACGTGGGCGCCTGATGCGCGTCGCGGTCACCGGGGCCAGCGGCCTCATCGGCTCCGCACTCGTCCCCGCACTGCGCGCGCGCGGCCATGAGGTCGTGCGTCTCGTGCGTCGCGCCCCGTCAGCGCCCGACGAGGTGCGCTGGGATCCCACCACCGGTGATGTCGATCTCGCCGGGCTCGCCGGCGTCAACGGCATCATCCATCTCGCGGGTG
>JBIIDD010000277.1:0-2838 GCA_044238565.1 Candidatus Nanopelagicales bacterium | reverse complement strand
GCACGCGAGTGCGCCCGTCTGGGGCTCGACCCGGTGATCGTGGAGCTCGTCGACGCGAAAGCCCGGGGATCCGGGCCTGAGGCTGCTGCGCGCGATGCGCGCCGGGCTGCTCTGGAGGGCATCGCAGATCGACTCGCAGTGTCCGCGATACTGCTCGCGCACACGCGCGACGACCAGGCGGAGACCGTGCTCCTGCGGCTTGCGCGCGGATCCGGTGCCCGATCGCTCGCTGCCATGGCCACCGTGACGGGTCGGTGGCGGCGTCCCCTGCTCGACCTCCCACGCGAGGTCGTGCGCGCGAGTGCCGCAGGGCTCGACACCTGGGAGGACCCGCACAACGTCGACCCGGCGTACGCGCGCACTCGCGTGCGGCATGCGGCATTGCCAGCCCTGGTCGAAGCCCTCGGCCCCGACGTCGTGGTCGGACTGTCGCGATCCGCTCGCCTCCTCGGCGACGATGCCGACGCCCTCGACGCACTGGCCCGGGAGTCGGCGCAGGCCGTGGCTGCCCCCGATGGGAGTCTCGACGCGGCGGGGCTCGGGGATCTCCCCCGAGCGCTGCGCACGCGGATCCTGAGGTCCGCGGCGATCTCGGCCGGGTGCCCTGCGGGTGCTCTCACTGTGGCGCATGTCGATCGGCTCGAGGCTCTCGTCTCGGACTGGCACGGCCAGGGTGGAGTGGATCTCCCGGGCGGTCTCGTCGGTGAGCGCGCATATGGCAGGCTGGCGCTCCGCCGCGTCCCGCCGGTCGCGGAGCGACGTCGACACGACCGCGAGGAGTGAGAGTGGACGCCGACCACGTCCCTTCCGAAATCACCGAGATCCTCATCACCGACGAGCAACTCCAGCAGCGGCTTGCGGAGGTTGCTGCCCAGGTCGATGCGGACTACGCCGGTCGCGATCTGCTTCTCGTCGGCGTGCTCAAGGGCGCCACGATCGTCGTCGCGGACTTCATGCGCCATCTGAAGTCGCATGTCACCGTCGACTGGATGGCGGTGTCGTCCTACGGATCGGGCACGCAGTCCTCGGGTGTCGTGCGCATCCTCAAGGACCTCGACACCGACCTCGAGGGCCGCAATGTGCTCGTCGTGGAGGACATCCTCGACACGGGTCTCACCCTCTCCTGGCTCCTGCGCAACCTGAAGTCGCGCGGTGCAGAGTCGGTCGAGGTCTTCACCCTCCTGCGCAAGCCGGAGGCGCTGCGCATCCCGGTGGAGCCCAAGTACGTCGGATTCGACATCCCCAACGTCTTCGTCGTGGGCTACGGCCTGGACTACGCCGAGCGCTACCGCAACCTGCGCCAGGTGTCGGTCCTGGACCCCAGGGTGTACGGCGGCTGACCGACCTTCCCCGCCGCACCCGGTGTACCTTCGAGTCATCGGGCGGGAATGCCCGCGTGCCGGGGCGTGTTGACGCTTCATCGACGACGATCAGGGGAAGCCGACCAGATGAACGCCAAGCGATTCCTCCGCGGGCCGCTCGTCTGGATCCTGCTTGCCGTCATGCTTGTCCTCGTCGGTTCCACTCTGGTGAGCGGCATCGGCGGGCCTGAGCGCATCGACACGAGCCAGGCGGTCGCTGACATCCAGGCCGATCGCGTGGAGTCCGCCGTGATCACCGACGGCGACCAGGTGCTCGAGCTGACTCTCAAGGACGGCACTGTCGTCACGAGCCAGTACGTCACTGGCCAGGGTGTCGAACTCCAGCGGCTCCTGCAGGAGAAGGCTGCGGCGGGACAGCTCTCGGGTGGCTACAACGTCATCGTCCCCCAGGACAACATCTTCCTGAGCCTGCTCTTCACGCTTCTGCCCTTCGCGCTGCTCATCCTGCTGCTCTTCTTCTTCATGAGCCAGATGCAAGGCGGCGGGCGCATCATGAACTTCGGCAAGTCCAAGGCCAAGGCCGTCTCCAAGGACATGCCCAAGACGACCTTCGCCGATGTGGCGGGTGCCGACGAAGCGGTCGAGGAGTTGCAGGAGATCAAGGAGTTCCTCTCCGAGCCCGCGAAGTTCCAGGCTGTGGGCGCCAAGATCCCCAAGGGCGTGCTCCTCTACGGCCCCCCCGGCACGGGCAAGACGCTTCTCGCGCGCGCGGTGGCAGGCGAAGCGGGCGTGCCCTTCTTCTCCATCTCCGGCTCCGACTTCGTCGAGATGTTCGTGGGCGTCGGCGCGAGCCGCGTGCGCGACCTCTTCGAGCAGGCCAAGGCCAATGCCCCGGCCATCATCTTCGTCGACGAGATCGATGCCGTCGGTCGTCATCGCGGCGCCGGTCTCGGCGGCGGGCATGACGAGCGAGAGCAGACCCTCAACCAGATGCTGGTCGAGATGGACGGCTTCGATGTCTCCTCGGGCGTCATCCTCATCGCTGCGACCAACCGCCCGGACATCCTCGACCCCGCGCTCCTGCGCCCCGGACGCTTCGACCGCCAGATCGCGGTCGATCGCCCTGATCTCGAGGGTCGATACGCCATCCTCCAGGTGCACGCGCGCGGCAAGCCGATCGCCGAGGGCGTCGACCTGCGCGCAGTCGCGCGACGCACCCCCGGATTCACCGGTGCCGACCTCGCCAACGTCCTCAACGAAGCGGCGCTGCTCACCGCGCGCATGGGCGGCCAGCTCATCGATGACGATGCGCTCGACGAGGCCATCGACCGCGTGATCGCCGGCCCGCAGAAGCGCACGCGCGTCATGGACGAGCAGGAGAAGATGATTACGGCGTATCACGAGGGCGGCCATGCACTCGTCGCCGCCGCGCTTCCCGGCAGCGACCCGGTGCACAAGATCACGATCATGCCGCGCGGACGTGCACTGGGCTACACGATGGTGCTTCCGGATCAGG
>JBIIDD010000276.1:0-2842 GCA_044238565.1 Candidatus Nanopelagicales bacterium | reverse complement strand
GTCTCCTCGGTCCCGATGTTCGTCGCCGCGGTGGCCTGGCTGGTGTCGACCTTCTTCTCGTGGGCCCCGTCGCTCAGCCCGCTCTACCGCAGTGAGGGCTTCACGATCAGCCTGCTCACGTGGGTGATCTTCGCCATCGACCTGTCGATTCGATTCACCCTCGACCCCAATAAGAAGTACTTCCTCAAGCGCAACTGGCCCTTCGTCGTGGCCCTGGCCTTCCCCCCGCTGCGCATCATCCTGGTCATCGCCGCGGTCATGCGCGTCGCGCGTGACCGCAATGCGCTGGCCAAGATCGTCGGCCTCTATGCGCTTTACGCCGTCCTCACGGTGGTGATCTTCGGTGCGCTCTTCACGCTGATGTTCGAGATCGAGGCCCCTGGTGCCAACATCACGTCGTACGGCGATGCGGTCTGGTGGGCCTTCGTGACCGTCACGACCGTGGGCTACGGCGATTTCACTCCCGTCACCGTGGGCGGTCGCGTCATCGCCGTACTCATCATGTTCACCGGTGCGGCGTCTGTCGGTGCGGTGACGGCTGCGGTGGCCAGCCGCTTCATCAACACATCCAATTCCTCGAGCGCCGGAAGTTCGTCACAGGAGTCTCAGGAGTCACAGTCACCCGCGGATCCTCATCCCTCACCGGCCATCGGCCCTGCTCCCACGCGTGATGAGCCGCGACTCGAAGATGTGCTGGGATACCTGCGCGAGATGGAAGAGCAGGTCAAGCGCATCGCGGAGCGCCTCGATGACAAGTCCGCGACGCGCGGCACGGCGGGTGAATGACTTGACCCCGGCCACCTCCTACGATGGCGGGACCACTCCGGGCGCCACGCGGCGTCCGTCTCTCCCCGAAGGAGTCACCAGCATGGACTCGGGCGCTGCTCGCCTCGACCACGATCAGGCAGCAGCCGCACTCTCGGACCGCGATCGTCGCATCCTGGAGTTCGAGCGGCAGTGGTGGAAGTACGCGGGCGCCAAGGAGCAGGCGATTCGCGATCTCTTCGAGATGAGCTCGACGCGCTACTACCAAATCCTCAACGGCCTCATCGACACCCCGGAGGCCCTCGCCTTCGACCCGATGCTGGTCAAGCGGTTGCGCCGCATGCGGTCGGCCCGCCAGCGGGTCCGCTCCGCCCGGCGTCTCGGCATCGACCTCGACGCTCGCTAATCGGCTCGGCCGGGCCGGGCGCCCTGACTTGACCTCTCTCGCAAGTCCGCCAGGGGTGGACGCACCAGCATGTCGACGGCGTGGTCGGTCATGGTCACGCCATCCGGTCCGTAGATGAACTCCGCAATCGAGTCCCCCGGCCGCGGCACGACGTTGCGCGGATCCAGTCGATCGAGTGCCACCTGCCAGATCTCTGCGGCCATGAGACCAAGCCGCTGGTCGTCCTGATGGCGGTGGCGGCGCTCGCCGAGATCGACCTGTGCCACTGCGTCGAGGCCCGAGCGCTCGACCGTGTCCACGAGGAGGGCGAATTCCACGCCGTAGCCGCAGGGGATCGGCAGGCTCTCGATGAGTTCGCGACGCACGGCGTACTCCCCCGCGAGCGGCTGTGCGACGCCGGCGAGTTCGGGCCAGTGCAGGTTGAGCAACGGGCGGGCGACGAGTTCGGTCACGCGCCCGCCGCCCATGACGCGGCGGCCGCCATCGGCGATGAGTGGCCGGTCGTAGCAGGCCTTGACCAGGTGGATGCCGGGGTCGGAGAGGATCGGCCCGAGGAGCGCAACGACGTAGTCGGGAGTGAAGGAGTGCAGGTCGGCGTCGATGAAGACGATGACGTCGCCGGTGGTCGCCGCGAGTCCTCGCCACATCGCCTCGCCCTTCCCTGCCACCGTGGGGATGTCCTGGAGGACCTCGGTCGTCGCCACGACACGGGCGCCGGCGTCGCCGGCCACCCGGGCGGTGGCATCGAGGCTGTCGGAGTCCACGACGAGCAGCTCGTCGACTAGTGGCCTTGGCCCGGCCATGAGGTGCGTCCGAATTGCGGTCACGATCTGGCCGACCGTGGACTCCTCGTCGCGCGCGGGGATGATGACGGTGACCTGCTGGCCACCCTTGACCGCCTGCACCCGAGCGAGAGGCCAGTCGGCTGCGATGGTCGTCCGCCGGGTGAACCACGACCGGGCTGCGGGATGCATCCGCCTAGTCTGCCCCGGCCGGTCGGCCCTTGGCTTCCCCCAGGTCGTCCATACCCCGGTCAGTTTGCACTCTCGGGCCGAGAGTGCTAAAAATGTGTTAGCACTCGAGCAGTCTGAGTGACAGCACCTGGCCGGTGAGGCCCCGTCCGATGCGGGGTCGTCCGTCGCGGGCACCGGCCGCGAAGGAGGGGAATCCCCCCTCACATCGTTCCCGGGAGGAACCTCACCCCATGGCAAAGATCATTGCATTCGATGAGGAGGCCCGTCGGTCGCTCGAGCGTGGCATGAATGTCCTCGCTGACGCCGTCAAGGTCACCCTCGGCCCCAAGGGCCGCAACGTCGTCCTCGAGAAGAAGTGGGGCGCCCCCACGATCACCAACGATGGTGTGTCCATCGCCAAGGAGATCGAGCTCGAGGACCCCTACGAGAAGATCGGCGCCGAGCTGGTCAAGGAGGTCGCGAAGAAGACCGACGACGTCGCCGGTGACGGCACGACGACGGCCACCGTCCTCGCCCAGGCACTCGTCAAGGAAGGCCTGCGCAACGTCGCCGCGGGCGCCAATCCGATGTCGCTCAAGAAGGGCATCGAGAAGGCCGTCGACGTCGTCAGCCAGCAACTGCTCGACATGGCCAAGGACGTCGAGACCAAGGAGCAGATTGCTTCCACCGCAGCCATCTCGGCAGGCGGTGACATGGA
>JBIIDD010000016.1:0-10266 GCA_044238565.1 Candidatus Nanopelagicales bacterium | reverse complement strand
CTGGATCAGATCATGTCGGCTGGCAAGCATGCCTTCCGCACCGAAGACCGGTGTGATGACGAGGCTTCCGCCCGGGCTTAGCAGCCGGTGCGCCTCGGCAAGCAGTGCGTGACCGTCTTCGCCGTCGGCCTCGGTGCCGGGACCAATGACGACAACGTCGTAGGCGCCATCGCTCAGGCGGGGGAGCACCTGTCGGGGCGCTCCCGCAATGGTGCGCACCCGAGTGTGGCTCACGCCCATCCGCGTAAAGGTGTCCCGCGCGGCCGTCTGCAGCGCGGAGTCCGGATCGACGGTGGTGAGCGCGCCCTCGGCAGGGAGCCCCGCGAGAATCCAGCCGCCGGTCACACCGGTGCCGGACCCCACCTCTACGACGGACTGGGCTCGCGTGGCTGCGACCAGGGATCGAAGCAGGGCTCCTACGGCGCGGCTCGGGACGGGTGCTCCCATCTCGCGGGCGCGGCGTCGGGCCTCGGCGACCTCGGGGGGCTCCTCCGCCCACTCGTCGGCGTAGGCCCAGGTGAGCGGGCTGGGGGGCAGGCTGGCATCGGTCACGTGGGCAGCCTAAGGCCCCGGCGACCGACAGGGACGGCCCCTGTCGGGCTGACCCGCCTCCTGCTCGTCCGGGATGGGACCATCGGATCGTGACCACGGCCCGGCGCGGTCCCCTCAGGGGGGCTCACATCGCCATCCTCGCGGCCGTCGGCCTCGTCGCTGCCCTTGTCCTGGGCCTCCTCGGCGGCGCCGTCGGCCTGAGCGTCGCGGCCCTGGCCGACCGCGAGCAGGACCCCGCGGTCGTGGTGCCCGGGTCCGGATCTGACCGAGACCCGGTGCTCAGCGGTCCCGAGACGATCGCGGGCGTGGTGCGTCTCACGCTCCCCTCGGTCGTGTCCGTCGTCGTCGACGCGGGTGCTGAATCCGGCTCGGGATCGGGCTTCGTGCTGCGCGATGACGGCTACGTCGTAACCAACAACCACGTCATCGATGCCGCGGTCGCCAACGACGGGACCGTCGAGGTCGTGCTGAGTGACGGTCGTCGCCAGAGCGCCGAGATCATTGGACGCAATGTGAGCTACGACGTCGCCGTGCTGCGCGTCGACGACGAGTCGCTCCCGCCGCTGGCGGCAGGCGATGCCGTAGCTGCCGTGGGGGATTCCATTGTGGTCATCGGTGCTCCTCTGGGGTACGACTTCACGGTGACGACGGGAATCGTGAGCGCCGTCGATCGACCGGTGACCGTGGGCGAAGCCGACGATGCCTCCTACATCAGCGCCATCCAGATCGACGCCCCGATCAATCCCGGCAACTCCGGCGGACCGGTGATCGACGGCGACGGCGAATTCATCGGCATGGCGTCATCGATGGCAACACTTGCCCGTGCGCCCGGGGCGGGCAGCATCGGCCTCGGCTTCGCCATTCCCGCGCGCGCCGTCGTGCGCATCGCCGAAGAGATCATCGCCACCGGCTCCTCGCGCACCCCGATCATGGGAATCACCATCGACACGTCCTTCACCGGCCCCGGGGCACTGATCGACACGGTGGTCCCCGGGGGTCCCGCCGAGGTGGCGGGGCTGCGCCCCGGCGACGTCATCCTGGAGCTTGCCGGTCGCCCCGTGGGAGACGCCGATGAGCTCGTCGTGGCGATCCGGGACCGGCTCCCCGGCGAAGAGGTCCCCGTCGGGGCCCGCCGAGCCGCCCGGGTCTTCGACACGACCGTCACCCTGGGGAGCCGGGAGGACCGCTGACCGCGGGCCGCGCGGGACCCCGGGGGCTCGGCGTACCCTGACCTACGTGTTCGACATCGGGCTGGGCGAGATCCTCATCCTCGCTGTGCTCGGCCTCCTCGTCTTCGGGCCCGAGCGGCTCCCTCGCGCCGCCGCCGACGCCGCCCGCACGCTGCGCAATGTGCGCGCGATGGCGAGCAATGCGCGCAAGGATCTCGCGGACTCGGCCGGTATGGATCTCTCGGGTGCCCAGGACGCACTCAGGGATCTGCAGGATCTGCACCCCAAGCGCATGGTGGCGGGCATCTTCGACGACGATCAGGCCGATGCCCCGAAGAAGCCGTCCTCGGGCACATCAACCGGTGGTGCGGCGCCGGCTCCCGCGAGATTCGATCCGGACGCGACCTAGTCGTCGGCGTCTAGCGACCCGCGGGCGAGATCGTCAGCGGCATGCCGGTGAGCCCGCGTGGCTTGCGCGCCAGGCTCGTGGCGAGCTCGATGAGCGATGCGGCCGCAGGCGAAGCCGGGTCGGTGAGCACGAGTGGTGCGCCCTGGTCGCCGCCCTCGCGCAGACGGACGTCGAAGGGGATGCGACCGAGGAGCGGCACCTGGGTGCTGAGTCCGGCGCTGAGTGCCTCCGCGACCCGCGTGCCGCCGCCGATGCCGAAGAGATCGATGGGCTCACCGCAGTGGGGGCAGGGGAACCCGCTCATGTTCTCGATGACCCCGACCACCTTCTGGTGGGTCTGGCCGGCGAGCATCCCCGCGCGCACCGCGACCTCCGCAGCGGCAGCCTGGGGTGTCGTCACGACCACGACCTGCGACCCGGGCAGCAATTGCGCCGTGGAGATGGCGATGTCCCCGGTCCCCGGGGGGAGGTCGAGCAGGAGTACGTCGAGATCTCCCCACCACACATCGGCGAGGAATTGCTGCAGCGCGCGGTGGAGCATCGGGCCGCGGAAGGCGACGGGCTCGGAGCTGCCGCCTGGCTTGAAGGGCAGGATCGAGATCGCGCGTACGCCGTAGGCCTCGGGAGGCATGATCATGCCCTCCACGACGGTGGGCGGTGTCGTCATGCCGAGCAGCCCAGGGATCGAGTGCCCGTAGATGTCGGCGTCGACGATGCCCACGGTGAAGCCCTGAGCGGCCATAGCGACGCCGAGATTGGCGGTGACGGAGGACTTGCCTACGCCGCCCTTGCCCGAGGTGATGGCATAGACGTGCGTGCGCGATGCAGGATCGGCGAAGGGGATCGACTTCTCCTCCTGCCCGCCGCGCAGAGTGCGCCGCAACTGGGCCCGCTGGTCGTCGTTCATCACATCGAGCTCGACATCCACGTGGCGGACCCCCGGCACCGAGCCGACCGCGATCGTCACGCGCTGCGTGATGGTGTCGCGCATGGGGCAGCCGGACACGGTGAGGTAGATCGCCACCCGGACCCGGTCACCCTCGATATCGACCGACTTCACCATGCCGAGATCGGTGATGGGGCGGTGGATCTCGGGGTCTTCGACTCGGGCGAGGGCAGCGTCGACCAGGGACCGATCGATGGAGGTCATGCCCCGATGCTAGGCCCGTCGCCCTCGGGCCGCGAACGCTGCTCCTCTGACAGTCGCTCAGCGATCTCGTCGGCGAGGTCTCGGAACTCCGCGCGCAGGTAGTCGCGTGTCGCGACTTCGCCGAGCGCAACGCGCAGGGCGGCAATCTCACGCGCTAGGTATTCGGTGTCAGCCACGAGGCGATCGGTCATCTCGCGATCCTCGAGGTACTGCACCTTGTCGCGATCGGACTGCCTGTTCTGCGCGAGCAGGATGAGCGGAGCGGCGTACGACGCCTGCAGGGACAGCATCAGGGTGAGGAAGATGAAGGGGTAGGGATCGGGCTTGAGGTTGTCGGGCGCGAAGATGTTCCACAGCAGCCAGGCGACGATGACCGCTGTCATCCAGGCAATGAACTTCCACGAGCCGATGAATCGCGCGATGCGCTCGCTCAGGCGACCCCACTGCTCGGGGTCATAGGAGGGGCCGCGGAGTCTGCCCCGGTCCAGAGGCTGGTCCATGCGCAGCTCGGGCCTGCGACGCGAGGGGCTCATGGTGTGCTCCCGCTGTCACGCCAGTCCTCGGGCAGCATGTGGTCGATCAGGTCATCAACCGTCACGGCCCCCAGGAGGTGGTCGTTGGAGTCGACCACGGGAAGGGAGACGAGGTTGTAGGTCGCGAAGTAGCGCGCTACCGAAGCAAGGTCGGTGTCGGGGGAGATGGGTTCCAGTGATGTGTCGAGGATGCCCGACACCAGCGCTGCGGGGGGTTCGCGCAGCAGCCGCTGGAAGTGGCAGGCGCCGAGGTAGCGCCCCGTCGGGGTGTCCGTGGGCGCCCGGGTGACGTAGACCTGGGCGGCGAGTGAGGGCGCGAGTTCGGGGCTGCGCACTCGGGCCAGGGCCTCGGCGACGGTGGCGTCCGCGGGCAGGACGACCGGCTCGGTCGTCATCATTCCGCCCGCGGTGTAGTCGCCGTAGGTGAGCAGGCGCCGGATGTCGTCCGCCTCGTCGGGCTCCATGCGCTCGAGCAGGTCCTGGGCCTGCTCGGGGGGCAACTCCGAGATGAGATCGGCAGCATCGTCGGGGTCCATCTCCTCCAAGACGTCGGCCGCGCGCTCGATGCCGAGTGACTGCATGATCTCGACCTGGTCGTCCTCGGGAAGCTCCTCGAGCACGTCGGCGAGACGATCGTCGTCGAGTTCGCGTGCGATCTCGATGCGCCGCTTGGCCGGCATCTCCTGAAGAGCCAAGGCGAGGTCGGGTGCGCGCATGTCGTCGAGAGTGGCGAGGAAGTGCTCGGCGCCCTGTGCCTGAGGGAGTGTGAGGCCGTCGACAGCTGCCCAGTCGACGATGCGCGTCTGGCCCTTGCGGCGCAGGCCTCCCCCTTCGCGAATGAACAGTTGCGTGACGAACCAGTCGCGGCTGGGCCGCTGCTCGATGCCGAGATCGACGATGGTCACGGTGCTGGGTGTCGAGGATCGGGCCGGATCGACGAGCGTGACGCGCCTATCCAGGAGCTCGCCGAGGGCCAGCGTCTCGCCGCTGCGCTGCTGGAAGCGACGCAGGTTCACGACGCCGCTCACCACGACCTGGCCGCTGTCGACGGCGGTCACGCGCGACATCGGCACGAAGATGCGCCGGCGCCCCACGACCTCGACGACGAGACCCACCACCCGTGGCGGCTGCGAGTCGGTGCGCAGGGCCACCACCACATCGCGGACCCGACCCACCTGGTCGGCTTTGGGGTCGAAGACCTCCGCCCGCGCGAGGCGGGCGACGAAGACTCGACTGGTGGAGGTCACGTGGACCAAGGGTACTCGCGTGAGGGGATGCTGCGGCCTCGGTAGGGTCCAGGCATGACGTCGACCTCGGTGACCTCGGGAGGCGCGGCGGGCGTCGCGCGGCCCACTCGCTCGCGTCGCTCGAATCTCGCCGTGCCCGGATCCAGCCCCAAGATGCTCGACAAGGCCCGCGGATTGCCTGTCGATCAGGTGTTCATGGACATCGAGGATGCCGTGGCTCCGCTCGCCAAGCCCGAGGCGCGCAAGAACATCGTTGCCGCGCTCAACGAGGGCGGCTACGAAGGCAAGGTGCGCTCGGTGCGCGTCAACGACTGGACGACCCAGTGGACCTACGCCGATGTCGTCGAAGTCGTCGAGGGTGCCGGCACCCACCTCGATTGCATCATGCTGCCGAAGGTGCAGACGGCAGACCAGGTGATTGCCCTCGATCTCCTGCTCACGCAGATCGAGAAGTCGAACGGATTCGAGGTCGGCCGCATTGGCATCGAAGCGCAGATCGAGAACGCCATGGGCCTCATCAACGTCGACGCCATCGCTGCCGCTTCCCCGCGTGTCGAGACGATCATCTTCGGTCCTGCCGACTTCATGGCGAGCATCAACATGAAGTCCCTCGTCGTGGGGGAGCAGCCGCCGGGCTACGACGTCGGCGATGCCTATCACTACATCCTCATGCGCATCCTCATGGCCGCGCGTGCCTACGACAAGCTCGCGATCGACGGCCCCTATCTCGCCATCAAGGATGTCGAGGGCTATCGGCGCGTGGCGTCACGCAGCGCGGCCCTGGGCTTCGACGGCAAGTGGGTTCTTCATCCCGGTCAGGTCGAGGCGGCCAATGAGGTCTACAGCCCCCGCCAGGAGGACTACGACCAGGCCGAGCTCATCCTCGACGCCTACGCCTACTTCACGTCCGCCGAGGGCGGCGCCAAGGGCGCGGTCATGCTCGGCGACGAGATGATCGACGAGGCCTCGCGCAAGATGGCGATCGTCATCGCCGCCAAGGGCCGGGCAGCGGGCATGGCTCGCACCCAGGCCTTCACTCCGCCCGCCTGAGCGCTGCCGGATCCCCCATCTCGGCGTAGCCTCGTCACATGCTCGCCGGTCGCCGCCCCGCCCGCGATGACGCTGCGCGCCTGCTCGGCGTACCCGCGACCGCCGACGAGGCGACAGTGCGCCGAGCCTTCCGGGCATGGGCGGCGCTCGCTCATCCCGACCATGGGGGCGACCCGCGGCACTTCCAGGCGCTGTGCGATGCCCGGGATGTGCTCCTCGAGCCGGTCGACGCGGGGCCGGAGATCCCGGTGACTCCCCGCATGACCTGGCGTCAGGTGCTCGTCATTCCCACCGGCTTCACGCTCATCCTTCTTGCCCTCGGCCTGGTCGCCGCAGTGGCGAGTGTCCTCGTAGCAGGGTCATCGCCCCTGCTCGCCGTGCCGGCGGCGGTCGCGTCGGCGACATGGTGCGTAGCCGTCTCGCGGACGATCCTGAGGGGTGCAGACCACGGCCACGTGATCGTTACCCGCTCGCTGGCCTGGGCCCTGGTGACGGTCGCCCAGATAGCCCTCTCCGCGCTCGTCGACATCCCCCTTATCGAGGTGCTGCCACTCCTCGCGGTCCCGTTCGTGGTGGTGATCGCAGCGGTCAATCCCGCTGCCGGGCTGTGGCGGGCGCGATCAGTTAACGTGCGTTAGCCTGCGAAGCCCAGGGAGAGGGAGGGACCATGTCGCGACTTGCTCAGACCGAAGGACTCACTGACGTCCAGGTCGAGATCCTCAAGGCGGTCCGCGAGTACGTCGACAACGAGATCCTCCCCTATGCCACGCATCTGGAGCACAAGGATGAGTACCCGGCGGACATCGTCGAGGGCCTGAAGGAGCTCGGCGTCTTCGGCCTGATGATCCCGGAGGAGTACGGCGGCCTGGGTGAGTCGCTGCTCACCTACGCCCTCGTGGTCGAGGAGATCGCCCGTGGCTGGATGAGTGTCTCCGGAGTGATCAACACCCACTTCATCGTCGCCTGGATGGTCATGCACCACGGCACTGAGGAGCAGAAGGCCCACTACCTCCCGCTGATGGCGACCGGTGAGGTGCGCGGGGCGTTCTCCATGAGCGAGCCCGGCTGCGGCTCCGACGTCGCGGCGATCCAGTCGCGCGCCGTGCGCGACGGCGACGACTTCGTGCTCAACGGCCAGAAGATGTGGCTCACCAACGGCGGGAGTTCGACGCTCGTCGCCGTGCTCGTGCGCACGGATGGCGAGGCACCGGAGGGTGCGTCCGTCTATAAGCGCATGACGACCTTCCTCATCGACAAGCCCTCGGGCTTCGGTGAGGTGCGACCGGGCCTCACGATTCCCGGCAAGATCGAGAAGATGGGCTACAAGGGCGTCGACACCACCGAGCTGGTCATGGACGACCTGTGCCTGCCGGCGTCGGCGATCCTCGGCGGTGAGCCCGGGCGCGGCTTCTACCAGATGATGGACGGGGTCGAGGTCGGCCGAGTCAACGTCGCGGCCCGCGCCTGCGGTCTGGCTCGACGTGCCTTCGAGTTGGGCATCGACTACGCGCAGCAGCGCGTGACCTTCGGCAAGCCCATCGCGGAGCACCAGGCAGTGGCCTTCCGGCTCGCGGACATGGGGACCAAGGTCGAGGCCGCCCACCAGATGATGGTTATGGCCGCGCGCAAGAAGGACTCGGGTGAGCGCAACGACCTGGAGTCAGGCATGGCCAAGCTCATTGCCAGCGAGTACTGCAAGGAGGTCGTGGAGGATTCCTTCCGCATCCACGGCGGCTATGGCTACTCCAAGGAGTACGAGATCGAGCGCCTCTATCGCGAGGCGCCCATGCTCATGATCGGCGAGGGCACCGCGGACATCCAGAAGATGATCATCGCGCGACGCCTCCTCGAGGATTACGCCCTACGCGGCTGACGTGCGCTGGCTGACGCGACGGATCACCCAGTCGATGCCCCAGAGGATGAGGCACAGCACGATCGCGAAGACCACGATGCCGGCCACGTTGGTAAGCACGGTGCCGTAGCCGTAGGTGGCGACGTCGAGGAACCCGTAGGGGTAGGCGCCGATGAAGGCGCCGCGCACCAACGCGAAGACCAGCCAGATGATCGGCAGGATGAGGCTCGCCGCAATGATGCGCCACGAAATCCAGCCGCGCGGCCCGGCGACCAGCCACACCACGAACGTCAGGAGCGGCGTAAGGACGTGGAGGAAGAAGTTGGTCCAGACCTCTAGACCTTGATTCTTGGCCGTGGCTGCGAGCACGACGTTGTAGATGATGCCCGTGACGACGATCATGAGCACGCTGTCGAGTCGCAAGACGCGGAACCAGAAACTGTTGCGGTCGGGTCGCGCGAAGAGCATCAGCATGACGATCGCGACCAGGATGTTGGACCACAGGGTGAAGTAGGTGAACCAGTCGAAGACTCGGCCGAGGAGTCCCTGGTCGGCGAAGCCCAGTGCGGTCGGATTGGTGTTCTGGCTCGGATAGGTGCCGAGGACCGTCAGCGTGAAGGAGAAGAGAGCGCCGAATCCCGCGACGAGGCCGTTGATACCAAAGAGCATGCGCGTGCCGGTCATGCGTGACTGCGTCGTCGTCTGGCTCATGGGCGGTCAGGTTACGCCGTGCGCGCGCTCCCGGTGGTCATTCGGCTCGCGACGCGCCTACGCTGTCGGCGTGGGTCCCAGCCGCGACAGCAGACCGGGCATCCGCGAGATCTTCCTCGACATCTCGGCTTCCTGCGAGCGCCTGGGAGCACCCACCTACGCCTCCCTGGCGAGGTGCGTTGCGGACTGGTCGGACGACGAGCCCCTGAGTTCCCTTCTCGCGCCGTACGCGCACGCTCGTGTGGGCGACATGATTCCCCTCCGACTCCTCTCCGCTGTGCATCGACTGGCGCTGGCGCGGGAAGCCCCCGAGATCGCCTTATACCTACCCACTACCGGCGGGACTCCGCCACGCGACGAGGCCGATCGCGAGCGCCTGGGGCGCGCGTTCCTCGCGACGATCGACTCCCACCGCGACGTGGTGGAAGCGGCCCTCACCCGAGTCCCGCAGACCAACGAGGTGGGCCGCACGGTGGGCCTCGCGGCGCTTCTTCGACGAGTCGAGCGTGGATTCGGTCTGCCCGTGCGGCTCCATGAGATCGGTTGCTCTGCGGGTCTGTCGCTGCGTGTCGACGGACTCGTCGCTGAGGGGGTCGTCGCCGACGATCACACCGAGTGGGGCTCGCTGCCGCGCATCGTGGAGCGCATCGGATGCGACCTGGCGCCCATCGATGCCGGGACGACCGATGGCCGCCTCACGCTCACCTCGTTTATCTGGCCCGATCACCTCGAGCGATTCGAGCGACTACGGGGGGCGCTGGAGATCGCGGATGCGATCGACGTGTCGCTCGTGACTTCGGACGCGGTGAACTATGTGCGGGGACTGGAGTTGCAGCGTGGCACGACACTCGTCGTCTGGCACTCCGCGATGTGGATGTACCTGCCCCCGGACGCGCGCGCCGAGATCACGGAGACCCTCGATCACCTCGGTGAGCAGGCCACGCGCGAGAGTCCACTCGCGCACGTGTCGCTCGAGCCCGTGTCGGAGGAGCGCGGTGCACAGCATCGCTTCACGCTCGCGATGACGACGTGGCCGGGACTCGATGGCCTGCCGCCCGGAGTCGAGGTGCCCTGGGGGACCACGCCGCCGGCGGGCTCGCCTGTGACGTGGAGCATCCCGTGCGCCGGGGGCATCGTGAGCGACCCGGAGGGCCGCATCCTGCTCATCCGCCGCGGGAAGGAGCCCGCCCGCGGCCTGTGGTCGATTCCCGGGGGCCGGGTCGACGGCAACGAGCCGTGGGAGGCTGCGGCCGCTCGCGAGGTGCACGAGGAGACGGGAATCACGGCCACGGCACCGGAGTTCGTCGGCCTGGTCGAGCGCGCGAGCGGATCCGGATCGACGTACCTGATCGCGGACTTCGCCTTCATGGGTGAGGGGGAGCCCCACGCCGCGGATGATGCCGAGGACGCGCGATGGTGCTACCCCGCCGATATCGCGGGGATGGCGTCGTCACCGGGCTTGGTGGGCGCACTGCGTGAGTGGGGCTACCTCTCCTAGGGCTACTCGCCCTGGGCGGGTGCGCCACCGCGCTTCGTGCGCTTGCGGCGCCGACTGGACTTGGCACCGCCTTCGGCGGATGCGTCGGGAGTCGC
>JBIIDD010000015.1:0-10268 GCA_044238565.1 Candidatus Nanopelagicales bacterium | reverse complement strand
GCGCGCCAGTACCCGGTCTACATGTCGACGAAGAACACCATCCTCAAGGCGTACGACGGCCGGTTCAAGGACATCTTCGCCGAGATCTTCGACGCTGAGTTCAAGGCGGAGTTCGAGGCCGCAGGGCTCACCTACGAGCACCGGCTCATCGACGACATGGTCGCGAGCGCTCTCAAGTGGGAGGGCGGATATGTCTGGGCGTGCAAGAACTACGACGGCGATGTGCAGTCCGACACAGTCGCCCAGGGCTTCGGCTCGTTGGGCCTCATGACGAGCGTGCTCATGACACCGGATGGCCGCACCGTCGAAGCCGAGGCCGCCCACGGCACCGTGACGCGCCATTACCGGCAGCATCAGCGCGGTGAGGCCACCTCGACGAATCCCGTGGCGTCGATCTTCGCGTGGACCCAGGGGCTCGAGCACCGCGGCAAGCTCGACGGCACTCCTGAGGTCTCCGGATTCGCGCAGACACTTGAACGCGTCTGCGTCGAGACCGTCGAGAGCGGTCAGATGACCAAAGACCTTGCGCTCCTCGTCGGCCCCGATCAGCCCTGGCTCACGACGCAGGACTTCCTCGGAGCCATCGACGCCAACCTCCAGAAGGCGATGGCCTGAGACTTGGCACGCGCCAAGGGTGACGCCCTCGTCGCGATCACGGCCAACGTCAACGGCATCCGAGCCGCGGCCCGCCGCGGCGGGCTCGATTGGCTCGCCGACGCCAACGCCGATGTCATCTGCCTCCAAGAGGTAAGGGCCACTCACGAACAGGTGCACGAGCAGCTTGCCGCGAGTCGCCTGTCGGGCATGCACGTGTCGCACAGTGCCTCCGAGAGCCTGGGTCGCAACGGTGTCGCCGTCCTCAGCAGGGAGCAGCCTGTCGCTGTGCGGGAGGGTGTGGGCGAGCCTGAATTCGCGCGACAGGGACGATGGATCGAGGTGGACCTCGAGACCTCTCTCGGGCCGCTCACCGTCGTCTCGGCGTACGTGCACACCGGTGAGGCGGAGACTCCGAAGCAGGATGAGAAGTTCCGCTTCCTCGATGCCATGGACCGCAGGCTCGCGGCACTACGCCGTCGGGCGTCGCGCCAGAAGGGGCACGTGCTGGTCACGGGTGACTTCAACGTTGCGCACGCCGAGGTCGACATCAAGAACTGGAAGGGCAATCGGGATAAGGCCGGCTTCCTCCCCGAGGAGCGCACCTATCTCGACAGGTGGTTCGGCGCACCGGGTGGCAAGCCGGGCCCGTGGTCTGATCTGGGGCGGACGCTCGGTGGACCGGGTCCCGGCCCCTACACCTGGTGGTCGTGGCGCGGACGCGGCTTCGACACCGATGGCGGGTGGAGGATCGACTATCAGATCGCCACGCCGGGCCTCGCGGCTCGCGCCCGTGAGGCTGTCGTGGGCAAGGCCCCCACGTACGCGGAGCGCTGGAGCGATCACGCACCACTCACGGTCGTCTTCAACTGACCACCCCGTATCCTCTAGCGGGTGAGCGACTTATGGATCAACATCGCGTTGGTCCTCTTCTTCATCCTCCTCGGCAGCTTCTTCGCCGCTGCTGAGATCGCACTCGTATCCCTGCGCGAGAGCCAGGTCGAGCGGCTGTCCCAGCGCGGTCGGCGCGGCCGCACCCTCGCCTCGCTCGTGCGGGATCCGAATCGCTTTCTCGCCGCAGTCCAGGTGGGCGTCACCCTCGCGGGCTTCATCTCAGCGGGCTTCGGCGCCTCGCAGATCGCACCGGCTCTGGCACCCGTGCTGGAGTCCTGGGGGCTCTCGGCAGGGTGGGCCTCGGCGCTCTCCTTCATCGGCGTCACCATCGTCATCGCATACATCTCGCTCGTCATCGGCGAGCTCGTGCCCAAGCGCATCGCTCTCCAGCGCGCGGAGTCCACCGCGCTGATCCTCGCAGGGCCCGTCGAATTGCTCGCGCGGATCACCCGGCCCTTCATCTGGCTGCTCTCGATCTCGACCAATGCCCTCGTGCGCCTCCTGGGGGGCAATCCCCACTCGGCCAAGGAGCAGATCTCGGGCGAGGAGTTGCGTGACATCGTGGCCGCCACGGAGGAGCTCACGGCCGAGGAGCGCGCGCTCATCGACGACGTCTTCGACGCGGGAGATCGCGAGCTCCGCGAAGTGATGCTGCCGCGCACGGAGGTCGCCTTCCTCGATGCCTCCACGCCGGTTCAGGAGGCCATCGGCGAGGTGTCCGATGCACCCCACTCGCGCTATCCGGTCATTCGCGGCTCGGCTGACGATGTCGTGGGCGTGGTCCACATCCGGGATCTGCTCACCCCTGATGCCAACCGCTCTGCCCGCCGAGTCGGTGATCTCGCCCGGGAGACGGCCTTCTTCCCGGGCACCAAGCAGGTGATTCCTGCGCTCACGGAGATGCGGCGCCTGCGCCAGCATTTGGCGATCGTTGTCGACGAGTACGGCGGCACCGCGGGCATCGTCACCCTGGAGGACCTCGTTGAGGAGCTCGTGGGGGATATTCGAGATGAGTACGACACGGAGGCATCCGGACCTCGGACCGATGTCGATGGGCTGCTCAACCTCGAGGACTTCACCGACGAGACGGGAGTCGAGCTACCGGACGGCCCCTACGAGACGGTGGCCGGATTCGTCGTCTCGGAGCTGGGCGAGCTCCCCACCGTCGGTGCCGTCGTCGAAGTGGATGGTCACCGGCTCACGGTCACCGAGCTCGATGGGCGTCGCGTGGCCCGCATCAGCGTCACGTCGGTGTCGGGCGGACCCGGCGCCGCCGGCGATGGCGAGTCGCTGCCAGAATGACCCCATGCCGGAGATCCCCGTCCACGTCCCACCGCGCGTGCTCTCCGGTATCCAGCCGACTGCGGACTCCTTCCAGGTAGGCAACTACCTGGGTGCTCTGCGCCACTGGGTGAGCCTTCAGGAGACCCACGACGCCTTCTACTGCGTCGTCGACCAGCACGCCATCACCGTGGAGCACGACCCGCAGGTGCTCCGCCACCGCACACTCCTGTCCTTCGCGCAGCTCCTTGCGGTCGGTCTCGATCCGACGCGATCGACGGTCTTCGTGCAGAGCCACGTGCCTGAGCACGCCCAGCTTGCCTGGATCCTCGAGTGCCTCACGGGCTTCGGCGAGGCCTCGCGCATGACCCAGTTCAAGGACAAGTCGCAGCGTGAAGGCGCGGAGCGGGCCACGGTCGGCCTCTTCACGTATCCGGTCCTGCAGGCAGCCGACATCCTCATCTACCAGGCCTCGGCAGTGCCGGTGGGTGAGGACCAGCGGCAGCATCTTGAGCTGACCCGCGACCTCGCACAGCGCTTCAATGCGACGTACGGTCCCACCCTGGTCGTGCCTGAGCCCCTCATCGTCAAGGACACGGCGAAGGTGCTCGACCTCGCCGACCCGACGGCCAAGATGAGCAAGTCGTCACCGACAGGCTGTGTCTTCCTTCTCGACGATCCCAAGGTGACCCGCAAGAAGATCATGTCGGCGGTCACCGACTCGGATCGCGACATCCGCTACGACCCGGAGGGCAAGGCGGGTGTGTCCAATCTGCTCACCCTCCTGGGCGCACTCGACGGACGCACCGTCGAGGACGTGGCAGCCTCGTACGAGGGTCGCGGCTACGGTGATCTCAAGAAGGATGTCGCCGACGTCGTCGTCGACTTCTGCACCGACTTCCGTGCCAAGGTGGACGACCTCATGTCCGATCCCGCGGAGCTCAGTCGACTCGTGCGGCTTGGCGCCGATCGTGCGCGGGCTGCAGCGACTCCCACTCTCGCCGCCGTGTACGACCGCGTGGGCTTCGTGCCGCTGCCTGCGCCATGATCACCGTTGGCGTCGTGATCGACGTCCCGGAACCCCACGCCGGACTCATTCGCGAGGCGCGGCGCACGTGGGGTGATCCTGAGGCGGACGCCGTACCTCCGCACGTCACGATCGTGGCGCCGGTGTCGGTGGACCCGGATGAGATGCCCGTCCTCGAGGAGCATCTCGCGCGTGCCGTCGTGGGCTGCGCGCCCTTCCGCATGCGACTGCGTGGCACGGGTACCTTCCGACCGGTCAGTCCCGTGATCTTCCTCGCGGTGGCCGAGGGCATCCCAGGATGCGAGGACCTCGAGCGCAGGGTCCGCTGCGGGCCATGGGAGGTGGATCTCCGATTCCCCTATCACCCGCATGTCACGGTGGCCTTCGGCCTGACCGACGGGGCCCTCGACCAGGCCTTCGCGGAGATGTCCGGCTTCGAAGCCGTCTTCACCGTGGCCGCGATCCATCTCTACGAACTCGGTGAGACGGGGTGGACTGCTCGGGCGACGTACCCGCTCGTGGGCTGAGACCAGCGCTCAGTGGCGCGCGAAGTCGGGCTCGGCCTCGTCGTATTCCTCTGGGCGTGCGCGACGTCCGCCATGGCGCGGAGCGGGTCCGCGCAGACTGCGCAGACCGAGAACGATGAGGATCACCCCGACCACCATGGCCCCGACAAGGGTCCATACCCAGCCCCACGGTGGCGACGTTGTCGCGGCCGTAGCTGCGGTGGGCGTGCCCTCAGCAGCCGCTGCAGGGTCGGCATTGGCCGCGGACTCCTCGACGGTGGGAGACGAGATCTCTGCAGAGTCGCTCCCAGTCGACGCGGCATCGATGGGATCCACGAGGTAGCCGACGGGGGTGACGGCGTCGATATTGGCGAAGCCCCAGTCGAGCAGCGCCGAAGCCGAGGGGTAGATCTCCCCGTCGATGTTGAGCAAGGTCACCACGAGGCTCGTGCCGCCGCGCTCGGCGGCGCCGACGAAGGTGCGGCCGGCCTCGGTGGTCCAGCCGGTCTTGACGCCGATGGCGCCCTCATAGCCCTGGATGAAGAGGGGGTTCTGCGTGGCGATGGGCATGGTCGGCCGCGGATCGCCGGGCTTGTCGGGCATGTAGCCGGGGAAGTCCTCGATCACGCGCGTGTTGACGTACTCGAAGAAGTCGGGTCGGGAGAGGCCCTCGCGGGCGAAGAGCGCCAGGTCGTACGCCGAACTCACCTGACCCTCCGCCGGAAGCCCGCTGGGGTTCATGGCAACCGTGTCGTAGGCCTGCAGGCGCTGCGCCTCTTCGTTCATCTGGGCGACGGTGAGCTCGAAGCCGCCATTGGCCTGAGCCAGCGCCGACGCGCAGTCATTGCCGCTTTGCATCATCAGGCAGAGGAAGAGCTCGCGCACGGTGTACGTCGCATCCTCGACCAGGCCCACCCGGCTGCCCTCGACGGCGACATCGTCGTACGTCGTGGTGTAGACGAGCTCGGGATCGAGCCGCGGGGCTAGGGCGACGGCCGTGAGAGCCTTCAGGACCGAGGCGGGGGGTCGCTGCGCGTGGGGCGCCTTGGCCGCGAGGATCGCACCGCTCTCCAGGTCTGCCAGCACCCACGCGCTCACGGGCACTTCGGGCACGGGATCGGCGGTGGGACCGGGATCGACGATGACACCGGTGCCGGTGAGCAGGGGTCCCCCGATGGGCTCGGCGATGGCGTGGGGAGTCGCCAGCAGCAGAGGCACCGCGACGAGGGCGGCGATGGCGGCGAGGGAGCGGTGCATGGTCCGCCCAGACTAACTTCGAGGGGTGCCGGGATGCCTCATCAACGCGGCGTGGCGTGCTCTCAGACGCGCCGGAAGATGAGTGCGCGCTTGACCTGCTGAATGGCCTTGGTCACCTCGATACCGCGGGGGCAGGCATCGGTGCAGTTGAAGGTGGTGCGGCAGCGCCAGACACCCTCCTTCTCGTTGAGGATCTCCAGGCGCGTCTCAGCCGCGGCGTCGCGCGAGTCGAAGATGAAACGGTGAGCGGCGACGATGGCAGCCGGTCCGAAGTACTCCCCGTCGGTCCAGAAGACCGGGCAGGAGGTCGTGCATGCCGCACACAGGATGCACTTGGTCGTGTCGTCGAAGACGGCTCGATCCTCTGCGGACTGCAGGCGCTCCTTGGTCGGCTCGTGGCCCTCGGGAATGAGGAAGGGCTTCACCGCGCGGTAGGCGGCGAAGAAGGGCTCCATGTCGACCACGAGGTCCTTCTCCAGCGGCAGCCCCTTGATGGCCTCCACCGTGATCTCTCCGGTGCCCAGGTCCTTGATGAGCGTCTTGCAGGCGAGCCGGTTGCGACCATTGATGCGCATGGCATCGGAGCCGCAGATGCCGTGCCCGCACGAGCGACGGAAGGTGAGGGTGCCGTCCTGCTCGCCCTTGATCTTCATGAGCGCGTCGAGCACGCGATCCGTGGGGTACGCCGAGACGACGTACTCCTCCCAGTGGGGCTCCTCGTCGATCTCGGGGATGAAGCGACGGATCTTGAAGGTGACGTCGCGCGGCTCGATGCGCTCGGGCGTATCGGCAGTCTCGGTGGTCTCGAGGGTGGCGGTCATCAGTACTTGCGCTCCATCGGCTGGTAGCGGGTGATGGTGACGGGCTTGTAGTCGACACGGACCGCCGACTCAGCTCCGGCACCCGGGACGCGATAGGCCATGGTGTGGCGCATGTAGTTGACGTCGTCGCGGTTGGGGTAGTCCTCGCGAGCATGTCCGCCGCGCGATTCCTTGCGCTCGAGTGCGCCGACCACGGTCACCTCAGCGAGGTCGAGGAGGAAGCCGAGCTCGATGGCCTCGAGCAGATCGGTGTTGTAGCGCGCTCCCTTGTCCTGGACGGCAATGTGGCGGTAGCGCCGGCGCAGCTCCTGGATGTCGGTGAGCGCCTGCTTGAGGGTGGCCTCGGTGCGGTACACCTGCGCATTGAGATCCATCGTCTGCTGGAGGTCGCGCCGGATTGCAGCCACGCGCTCGCCGCCGGTGCCTGAGCGCAGGCCCTCGACGAGGGAGATCGTGTAGGAGGCGGGATCCTCGGGCAGCGGCACGAAGTCGTGGGTCTTGGCGAAGTCGGCCGCAGCGATGCCGGCGCGGCGTCCGAAGACATTGATGTCGAGAAGCGAGTTGGTGCCGAGACGGTTGGCGCCGTGGACGGAGACGCACGCCACCTCGCCCGCGGCGTAGAGGCCGGGCACGACGGTGTCGTTGTCGGAGAGGACCTCGGTCTCGACGTTGGTCGGCATGCCGCCCATGGCGTAGTGGGCCGTGGGGAAGACCGGCACGAGTTCGGTGACGGGGTCGACGCCGAGGTAGGTGCGGGCGAACTCGGTGATGTCGGGCAGCTTGGCCTCGATCTGCTCCTTGGGCAGGTGGGTGAGGTCGAGGTAGACGTAGTCCTTGTCCGGCCCTGCACCGCGGCCCTCGCGCACCTCGGCCACCATGGCGCGCGCCACCATGTCGCGCGGTGCGAGGTCCTTGATCGTGGGAGCCACGCGCTCCATGAAGCGCTCGCCCGTGGCGTTGCGCAGGATCCCGCCCTCCCCGCGCGCGCCCTCGGTGAGGAGGACGCCGAGGCCGGCAAGGCCCGTGGGATGGAATTGGTAGAACTCCATGTCCTCGAGCGGAAGGCCGCGGCGGTAGGCGATGGCCATGCCGTCACCGGTGAGGGTGTGCGCATTGGACGTGGTCTTCCAGACCTTGCCGTAGCCGCCGGTGGCGAAGATGACCGCCTTGGCGTGGAAGATATGGATGGCTCCTGTGGCCAACTCGTATGCCACGACACCTGCCGCTTCCTTGCGGCCGTCGCGCTCGACCAGGATGAGGTCGAGGACGTAGAACTCGTTGTAGAACTCCACGCCCTCCTTGACGCAGTTCTGGTAGAGCGTCTGCAGGATCATGTGACCGGTGCGGTCAGCGGCGTAGCATGCGCGGCGCACTGCGGCCTCGCCGTGATTGCGTGTGTGCCCGCCGAAGCGGCGCTGATCGATGCGTCCCTCGGGGGTGCGGTTGAAGGGCAGGCCCATCTTCTCGAGGTCGATGACGGCGTCGATCGCCTCGCGGCACATGACCTCGGCGGCGTCCTGATCGACCAGGTAGTCACCGCCCTTGACGGTGTCGAAGGTGTGCCACTCCCAGTTGTCCTCTTCGACGTTGGCCAGCGCGGCGCACATGCCGCCCTGGGCAGCGCCGGTGTGGCTGCGGGTGGGGTACAGCTTGGTCAGCACGGCCGTGTGGGCTCGCTTGGTGGACTCCAGGGCTGCGCGCATGCCGGCGCCGCCGGCACCCACGATCACGACGTCGAACCTGTGGGTCTGCATGGCCTCTCCTAGCCGATGTTCGGGTCGAAGGTGAAGATGACGAGCGTCCCGAGAAGGATGATGAAGGCCGAGGAGACGTAGAGGAGCATCTTGAGCCAGAAGCGGGTCTGGTCGCGCTCCGCGTAGTCGTTGATGATCGTGCGCAGGCCGTTGGTGCCGTGGAGCATGGCGAGCCAGAGCATCGCGAGGTCCCAGATCTGCCAGAAGGGGCTGGCCCAGCGCCCTGCGACGAAGGCGAAGTTGATGCGCTGCACGCCACCGTCGAGGATGTTCATGATGAAGAGGTGCCCCAGCACCAGGAAGACGAGCACGATGCCCGAGACGCGCATGAAGAGCCACGCGTAGAGCTCGAAGTTGCTGCGCTGGCGATTGCGTGAATTCTGCCCGAGGGCTATCGATCGGTCTGCAAGGCTCATGGTGTCGCTCCGAAGAGGGCCTCGACTGTGTGGCGCATCATGTAGTAGGTGCCCGGGATCATGACGATGACCCAGACTCCGACGACGCCCCAGAGCATCTGCTTCTGGTAGCGCGGTCCACGGGACCAGAAGTCGACAGCGATGACCCGCAGGCCATTGAGGGCGTGGTAGAGCACCGCTCCGACCAGGCCTACCTCGAGGAGGTTGACGATGGGGGTCTTGTAGGTCGCGATGACGATGTCGTAGGCCTCGGGCGAGACGCGCACGAGGGCGGTGTCGATCACGTGGACGTAGAGGAAGAAGAAGACGGCTATGCCGGTGATGCGCTGAGCGACCCAGGACCACATGCCCTGGCCGCCCCGGTAGAGGGTGCCCACGGGCGCGATGGCCATGGTGCCTCCTCTCCTAGCGCGGCCCGACCGTGGGCCAACTTCTTGACTCTCGACATCGTAGTGCGGGATGAGGGTGTCGGCAGGGTGGGGTGAGCCAGGTCACGTTCTCGCGTGCGCTCTAGTCTGACGGCATGGCCACCGAGTCGGGACTCCCCTTCGCACCGGTCTACGGGCCGGCGGACCTGGCCGCATGGGACCCGGCGGAGCGCCTAGGAGAGCCGGGCGCCTATCCCTATACGCGCGGGGTCTACCCCTCGATGTACACGGGCCGACCCTGGACCATGCGCCAGTACGCCGGCTTCGGCACCGCTGCGGAATCCAATGAGCGCTACCGCCATCTCCTCGCCGCGGGTACGACGGGACTCTCCGTCGCCTTCGACCTGCCCACGCAGATGGGATACGACTCCGACGCCCCCATCGCCCACGGCGAAGTGGGCAAGGTCGGTGTCGCCATCGACACGATCGATGACATGCGCGTGCTCTTCGACAAGATCCCGCTTGACCAGGTGTCGACGTCGATGACCATCAACTCGCCCGCGGCGATCCTGCTTCTGCTCTACCAGTTGGTGGCGGAGGAGCAGGGCGTTCCGGGTAGTGCCCTCAACGGCACGATCCAAAACGACGTACTCAAGGAGTACATCGCCCGCGGCACCTACATCTACCCGCCCGCGCAGTCGCTGCGGCTCACTACGGACATCTTCTCCTACTGCCGCGAGGAGATCCCGCGCTGGAACACCATCTCGATCTCGGGTTATCACATGGCCGAGGCGGGAGCCACGCCCGTGCAGGAGATCGCCTTCACGCTGGCAGACGGCATCGAATACGTGCGTGCGGCGCTCGCCTCCGGGCAGCACATCGATGAGTTCGCGCCTCGTCTCGCCTTCTTCTTCGTCGCCCGCACCACCCTGCTGGAGGAGATCGCGAAGTTCCGCGCTGCTCGCCGCATCTGGGCGCGGATCATGCGCGAGGAGTTCGGCGCTCAGGATCCCAAGTCGCTCATGCTCCGCTTCCACACCCAGACGGCCGGTGTGCAGCTCACGGCACAGCAGCCTGAGATCAATCTCGTCCGCGTCGCTATCCAGGCGCTCGGTGCTGTGCTCGGTGGCACCCAGTCGCTGCACACCAACTCCTTCGACGAGGCCATCGCCCTGCCGACGGAGAAGGCTGCGCGCCTTGCGCTGCGCACCCAGCAGGTCCTGGCCTATGAGTCTGATGTGACCCAGACGGTCGATCCCTTCGCCGGCTCCTATGCGATCGAGTCGCTCACCGACGAGATCGAGGACGCGGTGCTCGCCCTCATGGCGCAGGTGGAGGAGTTCGGGGGCG
>JBIIDD010000275.1:0-2860 GCA_044238565.1 Candidatus Nanopelagicales bacterium | reverse complement strand
GCACCGTGACCACCACCCGACAGAGGCCGCCCGCCCCCCGGCAGCGGTCGCAGACGCAGGCGAAGCGGCGACCCGCGCCGCAGCAATCGGCACCACTGCGCTTGGGCAATCCCCGGCGTCGCGCCGGGATCCTGCTCGTCTTCGTGCTCATCGTCTTCACGATCTTCGCCGGTCGACTGCTCGAGCTGCAGGGCTTCCGCGGTGACGCACTCGCCGCCGCCGCCGTCGACCAGCGCACCACGACCGTCAAGGTGCTCGCCGACCGCGGTGACATCGTCGACGCGCGCGGGGTGCCGCTGGCGATCACGGTGGAGTCGCGCCACGTCACGGTCGACCAGACCCTCATCTCCGACCCGCTCGGCACCGCGCAGGAGATCGCCGCCGTGCTGGGCACCCCGGCCGGCCCGCTCGTCGAGCGGCTCACCGGTGAGCGGCGCTTCGCCTACGTCGTCAAGGACATCACCCCCGAGCAGTGGCGCCAGATCGACGAGCTCGGCCTGGTCGGGATCTACTCCGAGCGCGCCCTCGAGCGCGTCTACCCCTCCGGTGACGTCGCCGCCAATGTCGTCGGCTTCGTCGGCGGCGAAGACGGTGGTGGCCTCGCCGGCATCGAATACGCCCTGGACGAGCGCCTCGGCGGCGTCGACGGCTGGCGCACCTTCGAGCGCGTGAGCGGGGTCGCGATCCCCGGCTCGGCCGAGACGGTGGAGGATCCGCAGCCCGGCAGCCCCGTGCAGCTCACCATCGATCGCGATATCCAGTACGTCGCCCAGCGCGCACTCGCCAACGAGGTCATGGCGACGGGTGCGGAGAGCGGCTCCATCGTCGTCATGGACCCGCGCACCGGCAACATCCTCGCCCTGGCCGCCGTGCCCACCTTCGACGCCAACGACCCCGGTGCGGCCGACGAGGCCAACCGCGGCAATCGCGCGATCACCGACGTCTTCGAACCCGGCTCCACCTCCAAGGTCATCACCGTCGCCGCTGTCCTCGAGGAGGGCGGCGCCGACGCCAACACGATGTTCAGCATCCCGCCGACTCTCGACCGCGGCGGCAAGACCTTCCACGACGCCACCGAGCACGCCGGATACGAGTGGGATCTCGCCACGATCCTCGCCCAGTCCTCCAATATCGGCACGATCCTCGCCGCGGAGACTGTGCCCGAGGACACGGTCTTCTCCTACTTCGAGAAGTTCGGCATCGGCCAGCCCTCCGGCATCGGACTGCCGGGGGAGTCGCCCGGCTACCTCCCGCCCATGGACACATGGTCGGCCACCACCTTCCCCACCATGGCCTTCGGTCAGGGATTCAGCGTCAACGCGATCCAGATGGCTGACGTCTTCTCCACCATCGCCAACGACGGCGTGCGCATGCCCGCACGGATCATCGCCGATCCCGCCGTGCCCTCGGGCGAGGGCCAGCGCGTGGTGAGCGAGCGCACCGCCAAGACCATCCGCGAGATGCTCGAGCGCGTCGTCGCCGACGGTGGCACCGCGCCGATGGCCGGCATCCCCGGCTATCGCGTCGGCGGCAAGACCGGCACCGCGCAGGTCATCGACCCGGAGTGCGGCTGCTACAACGGCGACACCATCGGCTCCTTCATCGGCATGGCGCCGATCGAGGCCCCCGAGCTGGTGATCGCGGTCACGATCGTCAAGCCCAAGGTCACCCAGATGGGTGGCGAGCTCGCCGGGCCCGTCTTCCGCGAGGTCATGACCTACGCCCTGCAGGCCCAGAGGGTCGCGCCGATCACGCCCAAATCCCGGTAACGCCGGTAGCGTGTTGACGTGTCGATCGACCTGCGGCCTGCGACCCCGCCGGCGCCCCTGACGCTGGGCGCCATCGCCGCTGCCTGCGGGCTCGCGACCACCACCCCAGACCTCGCGGTCACGGGCGTCACCCATGACTCGCGCGCCGTGCGGCCGGGTGACCTCTTCGCCGCCCTGCCGGGGGCGCACGCCCACGGAGCGGCGTACGCGGAGCAGGCCGCCTCGCTCGGTGCCGTCGCCGTGCTCACCGATGCGGTGGGCGCCGAGATGGTGGGTGACCTGCCGGTGCTGCTCGCCGAGGATCCGCGCGAGGCACTCGGATCGGTGGCGGCGGAGATCTATCGCCACCCGGCGCGCGACCTGCTGCTCATCGGTGTCACCGGCACGAACGGCAAGTCGACGACAGTGCACCTGCTCGAGGCCGGCCTGCGCGCCGCCGGACACACGACCGGGATCATCGGCACCACCGGCGTGCGCATCGGCGACCGCAATGTGCCCAATGACCGCACCACGCCCGAGGCGCCCGACCTGCACGCACTGCTCGCCGTCATGCGCGAGGAGGGTGTCACCGCCGTGGCGATGGAGGTCTCCAGCCACGCGCTCGTGCTCGGCCGCGTCAACGGGGTCGTCTACGACATCGCGATCTTCACCCAGCTCAGCCAGGACCATCTCGACTTCCACGGCACCATGGAGGACTACTTCGCCGCCAAGGCAGATCTCTTCACCGCAGCCCGCGCCCACCGGGCCGTGATCGGCGTCGACGGCATGTGGGGACGCCGCCTCGCCGACCAGTGCGAGATCCCTCAGATCACCTACGCCCTGGACCATGATGCTGACGTGGTCTGCGCGTCCGTCGTCTCCGGCCCCGCCGGCCAGACCCTCACCCTCCGAGACGACTCCCACCTGCTCGACCCCGGGGCACCCCGCGAGATCGAGGTCGGTCTGCCCGGCCGCTTCAACGCCGCCAATGCGCTCGGCTCCTGGGTTGCGCTGCGCGCCGCCGGGATCGCGCCCGAGGTGCTCGCCACTGCGATGGCCGGTGTGCACGTGCCCGGGCGCATGGAGATCATCGACGCCGGCCAGGACTTCAC
>JBIIDD010000274.1:0-2862 GCA_044238565.1 Candidatus Nanopelagicales bacterium | reverse complement strand
TCGCTGCCCTCTGCCTTCCTGCGACCGAGAAGGTCGGGCCCGGTGACGCCTACATCGCGTCGGAGCTCGCCAAGGCGAGGCGCGGAGGCGGGCGCACGACCTTCGCGATCATCACCAAGACCGATGCGGCATCGCCCGCTCAGGTCGCTGAGCGACTCGCCGAGGCAGCAGCTCTCGGGGAGCGGACGCAACTGGACTGGGCCGAGATCGTGCCGGTCTCCGCGGTCACCGGAGACAATGTCGGCCTTCTCGCTGATCTCCTCATCTCGCGCCTTCCGGAAGGTCCTGCGCTCTACCCCGACGGGGAAGCGACCGATGAGCCCGAGGAGACGCTGGTGGCCGAGCTCATCCGCGAGGCCGCGCTCGAGGGACTCTCCGATGAGCTGCCGCACTCACTCGCCGTGGTGGTCGACGAGATGGAGCTGCGCGAGGACCGACCCGAGGATCGGCCCCTGCTGGATATCCACGCGATCGTCTACGTCGAGCGCGACAGCCAGAAGGCCATCGTCATCGGCAAGGGTGGCTCGCGACTCAAGGACGTCGGCACCACGTCGCGCCGCGGCATCGAGGCACTGCTCGGCACACCGGTCTACCTCGACCTGCGCGTCAAGGTGGCCAAGGACTGGCAGCGCGACCCGCGCCAGTTGCGGCGCCTCGGCTTCTGATCCTGCGAGGATGCTCGAGTGCCGACCTACCGTGACGAGGCGATCGTGCTGCGCACCCAGCGCCTGGGTGAGGCTGATCGCATCGTCACACTCCTCACGCGAGGCCACGGTCGCGTCCGCGCCGTAGCCAAGGGAGTGCGGCGCACGGGCAGTCGCTTCGGTGCGCGCCTCGAGCCCTTCGGTCACATCGACGTCCAATTGCACGAGGGTCGCTCCCTTGACACCGTGACGCAGGTCGAATCCCTAGGCGCTCACGGCGCCGCCCTGTCCGCCGACTATCCGCGGTGGACCTCGGGCACGGCGATGCTCGAGGCAGCCGAGCGGCTCACGCCCATCGAGCGCGAGCCGTCGGTGCAGCAGTACCTCCTGCTCATCGGCGGCCTGCGCACCCTCGTCTCAGGCACGCATGATCCCTCCCTCATCCTCGACGCCTTCCTCGTGCGCTCGCTGGCGATCGCCGGTTGGTCACCGTCCTTCTCCGAGTGCGCGCGATGTGGTGCACCCGGCCCGCACCGCGCCTTCGCCGTGAGTGGGGGAGGGGCGTTATGCGATGAGTGCCGCACTCCCGGCAGCGCGCGCCCCGCGCCCGAGACCCTCGCCCTCCTCGGGGCCCTGCTGTCCGGCGACTGGGCCACGGCCGATGCCAGTGATCCTCGTCACCGCCGCGAGGCGAGCGGCCTCGCTGCCGCCCTCATCACCTGGCACATCGAGCGTGGCCTGCGCTCGCTGCCCCTCGTCGACCGCGGCTAGACCTCCTGCCCGTTTGTCCTGCTCAGCGGGCGAAACCGGGAGTGCCAGGATGGGGGGGTGCCGACGTACGCCGCCCCGACCCCCCACTCCAGCGGCGCGCGACCGCCGGCGATTCCCGCTGATCTGGTGCCCCGGCACGTCGCCGTCGTCATGGATGGCAACGGCCGATGGGCCAAGGAGCGCGGCCTGCCCCGCACTGCAGGACACGAGGCCGGCGAGTTCGCACTCCTCGACTGCGTCCACGGCGCGATCGAGATGGGCATCGGCTGGCTGTCGGCGTACGCCTTCTCGACCGAGAACTGGAAGCGCTCGCCCGATGAAGTGAAGTTCCTCATGGGCTTCAACCGCGATGTCGTCCACCGACGCCGCGACGAGATGCACGCCATGGGCGTGCGCGTGCGCTGGGCAGGCAGACCTAAGCGCCTGTGGAAGAGCGTCATCAAGGAGCTTGAGTACGCCGAAGAGCTCACCAGGGATAACGACGTGCTCACCCTCACCATGTGCGTCAACTACGGCGGTCGCGCCGAGATCGCGGATGCGGCGGCTGCCATCGCACGAGGAGTGGCCGCAGGGCGCATCGACCCGGACAAGGTCGACGAGCGGCTGATCGCTCGGCACCTCTACGAGCCCGACATGCCCGATGTCGATCTCTTCGTGCGTTCATCGGGCGAGCAGCGCACCAGCAATTTCCTCCTGTGGGAATCCGCCTACGCCGAGATGGTCTTCCTCGACACCCTCTGGCCTGATTTCGACAGGCGTCACCTGTGGCAGGCGTGTGAGACCTACGCGGCCAGGGATCGGCGTTACGGTGGAGCTGTCCCCAATCCAGTCGAGGAGTCATGAGCGCACCGTCCACCAAGGAGTCCAAGGGCTACCGCCCGGGGAGTCTGGAGATCCTCGCCGTAGGACTCGTGATCCTCATCGTCGGACAGCGCTGGCTCGTCGGCCTCTTCGACGATCCGGCCCTCCAGACGGGCGCGACGATCTTCGTCTCGATCGTCGTCCAGGCGCTGCCCTTCCTCGTGCTCGGAGTCGTGCTCTCCGGTGCGATCGCCGCCTTCGTGCCGGCGTCGTTCTGGAAGAAGGCCCTGCCCAAGAACCCGGCGCTGGCCGTGCCGGTCGCCGGCGCAGCAGGCGCGGTGCTCCCCGGCTGCGAGTGCGCCTCGGTCCCGGTGGCCAACGGCCTCATGTCGCGCGGTGTGGCCCCCGCAGCCGCACTCGCCTTCCTGCTCTCCGCGCCGGCGATCAACCCGATCGTCCTCGCCTCGACCTTCGTCGCCTTCCCCGGCGAGCCGATGATGGTCGTGGCGCGCTTCATCGCGTCCTTGGCGACAGCGGTGATCATGGGCTGGCTGTGGCTGCGCTTCGGCAAGGCGAAGTGGCTGCGGATCGGCCCGCGCGACCACCTGGTGGGATCCAGCTCCTGGCACACCTTCCGGCTCACGGC
>JBIIDD010000014.1:0-10323 GCA_044238565.1 Candidatus Nanopelagicales bacterium | reverse complement strand
GTTCCGGCTGCCGGGGCATTCCCTCGAAATACGGCGCCTTGCGCACGTACGTGCTGGCGGGGTCCCACGCGAAGCGATCCCCCGTAGGCGTGGGCAGGCTCCGCCAGCGTTCATCGCCATGGAAGACATCGGCATAGCGCGCTGCGAACATGCTCTCGTCGATGGATGCGTCGATGACCGACTGGATCTCCTGGGCACTCGGCCAGACATCCGCCAGGAAGACGGGATGGCCTGACTGGTCGAGGCCCAGGGGCTGCGTGGCGAAGTCGATGTCCATCGTCCCCGCGATCGCGTATGCGACGACCAGGGGCGGCGAAGCGAGGTAGTTCATCTTGACGTCGGGGTTGATTCGACCCTCGAAGTTGCGATTGCCGCTGAGCACCGAGACGACGGCAAGATCCGCGTCGTTGACAGCGGCACTGACCTCGGGGATCAGTGGGCCGGAGTTGCCAATGCAGACGGTGCAGCCGTATCCCACCGTGTCGAACCCGAGCTTGTCGAGGAAGGGCGTGAGACCGGCGCGGTCGTAGTAGTCCGTCACCACCTGCGATCCTGGGCCCAGGGTGGTCTTGACCCAGGGCTTGCGCGTCAAGCCCCGCTCCACAGCCTTCTTGGCCAGCAGCCCCGCGCCCACCATGACGGAGGGGTTGGAGGTATTCGTGCACGACGTGATGGCGGCGATCACTACGGCACCGTGGCCGATTTCCACGGGCTCGCCATCGATCTGCGTCTCGACGACCGCCGCCGGCTCCCGGGTGAAGTCATGCAGGGCGCCGACGAACGCCGCCTTCGCGTCACTCAGGGAGACGCGATCCTGAGGGCGCTTCGGCCCCGCGAGCGAGGGCACCACGGTGCCGAGGTCCAGTTGTGCGTATTCCGAGTAGCGCGCCTCGCGCGACGGGTCGTGCCACAGACCCTGGACCTTGGCGTAAGACTCGACGAGCGCGATCTGCTCCTCGGGGCGACCCGTGAGCCGCAGGTAGTCCAACGTCGCAGAGTCGATGGGGAAAATGGCGACCGTGGAGCCATACTCCGGGCTCATGTTGCCGATCGTCGCGCGGTCGGCGAGGGGTACGGCGCCTACACCCTCGCCGTAGAACTCGACGAACTTGCCCACGACGCCGTGCTTACGCAGCATCTCGGTGATCGTCAGCACCAGGTCGGTGGCGGTAGCCCCCACCGGCAACTCGCCCGTGAGCTTGAATCCGACCACACGGGGAATGAGCATCGAGACAGGCTGGCCCAGCATGGCGGCCTCCGCCTCGATGCCGCCCACACCCCAACCGAGGACTCCGAGGCCGTTGACCATCGTGGTGTGACTGTCCGTTCCGACGACGGTGTCGGGATAGGCCTGGCCACCGCGCGCCATGATCACGCGGGCGAGATGCTCGATGTTGACCTGATGCACGATGCCGGTGCCGGGCGGCACGACCTTGAACTCCTCGAAGGCACCCTGACCCCAGCGGAGGAATTGGTAGCGCTCCCGGTTGCGCTCGTATTCGAGGGCGGTGTTGAGATCCGCGGCATCGGGACGGGCGAAGTAGTCGGCAATGACGCTGTGGTCGATGACCAGCTCCGCCGGAGCGAGCGGCTCGATCGTCGCAGGGTCGCCCCCGAGGTCGACGACCGCTTCGCGCATCGTCGCTAGATCGACCACGACAGGGACTCCGGTGAAGTCCTGCATGATCACACGTGCCGGCGTGAACTGGATCTCCTCCGACGGCTCGGCATCGGCCTGCCACGCGCCGAGGGCTCGAATCTGCCCCTCGGTGACATTGGCGCCATCCTCCGTGCGCAGGAGGTTCTCGAGAAGGATGCGGTGAGTGAAGGGCAGGGACTCAGCTCCGGGCACCGCATCAATCCGGAAGATCTCGTAGTCACGATCCCCCACGGTGAGCGTGGATCGCGCTCCCAGGCTGTCCTGACTCGGTGCCACGACGTGTTCCTCCCTCGTCGGCGGGACTCATCGCCCGGCCTCCACACTACTGCGCGACGCGCGGGCAGGGATGAGGCCCTCGCTGGCCCGGAATCCCCGCCACGACCTGTTAGCGTGACCGAGCCCGGCAGTCGCGGGCGTGAAGGAGGTCCACGCCGCATGTGCGGTATCGCCGGAGTCCTCGGACCCTCCGAGCGCACCTCGCAGCTCATCGGCCCCATGCTCGATGTCATCCACCATCGCGGGCCGGACGATTCAGGCTCCTACATCGGCGACGATTTCGCCTTCGGGATGACGCGCCTTTCCATCATCGACATCGCCGGTGGCCATCAGCCCATGTGGAGCGATGATCGCAGCGTGAGCATCGTCTACAACGGCGAGCTCTACAACTACCGTGAGATGGACGCCGAGCTTGCCGCGGTCGGACTGCCACCACGCAGCAGCAGCGATACCGACACCATCCTCCGCCTTTACGAGCACATGGGGCGACAGGATCTCCCCGGCATGCTTCGTCGACTTCGTGGCATGTTCGGGTTCTGCATCTACGACGCATCACTGGGCCGGCTCGTGCTCGCCCGGGATCCCTTCGGCATCAAGCCCCTCTACGTGCGCCTCGACAAGGGTGAGCACGGCGCGCGTGTGGCCGCCTTTGCCTCCGAGATCAAGAGCCTGCTGGTCGATCCATCGGTGTCACCAGAGGTCGATATGGACGCCGTCGTCAATTACCTGTCCTTCCAGTTCAATCCCCTGCCGCAGACCTTCTTCACGGGCATACACCGCCTCGATCCAGGCCACTTCGCCGTCATCGACCTCGCCGATCCGGCATTCCACCCCGAGCGCTACTGGCGCTACGAGTTCGCCGAGGATGTCGACGACGAATCGTTGCTCATCGATCAGGTGCGCTCGGTCCTCGAGGACTCCGTCGAGCACCATCTCATCGCCGATGTCCCGGTCGGTGCCTTCCTGAGCGGCGGAGTCGATAGCGCCATCACCGTGACTCTCGTGCAGGAGCAGCGTCGAGCCCTGGGGCTCGATCCAGTGAAGACCTTCACCGTCGGCTTCGAGGCGGTAAGCGAGCACGCCGAGGCGCGCGAGGTCGCCGACGCCCTGGGCACAGATCACCATGAGATCCAGGTCGACCTGTCGGACTACCTCGGGGTCCTCCCCGACATCGCCTGGTATTTCGACGAGCCCGTGGCAGATCCGTCTGCTGTGTCCCTCTACTTCGTCGCCCAGGCAGCCCGAGAGCACGTCACCGTCGTCCTCTCCGGAGAGGGTGCGGATGAGCTCTTCGGCGGCTACCGCATCTATCGCGAGCCCATCGACCTCGATCGGGTCCGGCGCCTCCCCGGGCCGCTCCGACGCCTCGCCGGTCGGCTCGGCCGCTCGAGCCGCGCCTTCCCCGGTCGCAACTACCTTCGACGTGCCTCCACGCCCTTCGCAGATCGCTATATCGGCAACGCCTACGTCTTTCGTCCGGAAGAGGTCAGCCGACTCCTCAAGGACGATCGCCACGCCACGCACGTGCGCCCAGCGGATGTCCTTGCTGCCCAGTATCCCGGCTTCGACGCACTGCCCGAGTCACGTCGGATGCAGCTGGTCGACATGGAGTTCTGGCTCCGGGGCGACATCCTCGCCAAGGCAGACCGCATGACCATGGCGCATTCCCTCGAACTCCGCGTCCCCTACCTCGATCCTCGAGTCGCCGAGGTGAGCGCCACCATCCCGGATCGACTCAAGTACCGCGATGGCACCACCAAGTGGCTCCTGCGTCGAGCCTTTCGCGGCCGCATCCCCGAGACGACCGAGCACCGGGCCAAGCTCGGCTTCCCCACGCCATTCCGCCACTGGCTCGCGCAGGACCCGGATGCCGTCCTCGCTCCCATCCGCCGCAGTGCGTTTCTTGCGAGCATCCTCGACATGAATGTCGTGGAAGGCCTTGCGGCAAGCCACGCCAGCGGCGCGTCCGATGCATCGCGGAAGATCTTCGTCCTGCTCATGCTCGCCCTCTGGCACGAGGCATTCTTCGAAGGTTCGGCAGCGGTGCGGCCCTCCGATCGCTCCCCCGCGATCGTCTAGGGCTGACGCCAGTCGGCCGAGTCCCCCGACAGCTCTGATGAGGCGAGCTGCCACGGCACGCTCACGACCATCACGCCGGGGGCGAAGAGAAGTCGCGTCTTCAGCCTGAGCGCTGACTGGTTATGGAGCAGCTGCTCCCACCAGTGTCCGACGACGTACTCCGGCACGTAGACGGTGACCAGGTCGCGCGGGCTATCCCGCCTTACCCTCTTGATGTAGTCGATGATCGGCCGCGTGATTTCGCGGTAAGGGGATTCGATGACCCGCAGAGTCACCGGGATATCCCTGCGTTCCCAGTCGCGGCGCAGGGCCGCAGTATCGGCAGGGTCGACGTCGACCGTGAGGGCCTCAAGGGTGTCATGACGTGTGGCTCGAGCATAGGCGAGTGCACGGAGCGCGGGCTTATGCAGCTTCGAGATGAGGACGATTCCATGCACGCGCGACGGCAGGGTGACGTGCACTTCGTCGCCCACGGCCAACTCCTCGCGTACGCGGTCGTAGTGGCGGTGGATCGACTGCATGATGAGGAAGATGACGGGCATGGCGACAACGACGATCCACGCCCCCTGGAGGAACTTCGTCACAAGAACAAGGACCAGCACCAGGCCGGTGAGGAATGCGCCCACGGCATTGATCGCTCGAGATCGCTTCATCCTCTTGCGCTCCTCGGGTGACGACTCGCGCCGCAACTCCCGGTTCCAGTGGCGGAGCATGCCGATCTGCCCGAGCGTGAAGGCGACGAAGACGCCGATGATGTAGAGCTGGATGAGCGACGAGACATCCGCCTGGAAGACGATGACGAGGACGATGGCAAAGCCCGCGAGCACGATGATGCCGTTGCTGTAGGAGAGCCGGTCCCCACGCGTGTGGAGCTGACGAGGCAGATAGCCATCTCGCGCCAGGATCGAACCCAGGACGGGGAAGCCGTTGAAGGCGGTATTCGCCGCAAGCGCGAGGATCAGCGCCGTCGCGAGCGAGATGACGAGGACTGCTATGCCGAAGTCGCCGAAGACCGCCTGGGCGACCTGGACGATGACCGTCTTCTGGGGCTGCCCCTCGGGCAGGCCGACAAGATCCGCATCGTCCTCGGTGACCTTGACTCCCGTCGTCAGGGCCAGCCATGTGATCGAGGCGAACATCGCCATGGAGATGAGACCGAGGAGCAGCAGCGTCGTGGCTGCATTGCGCGACTTGGGCTTGCGGAAGGACGGCACTCCATTGGCGATCGCCTCGATGCCCGTAAGGGCTGTGGTGCCTGACGAGAAGGCCCTCGCGACGAGGAAGGCCAGGGCGAGGCCCGTGACCTCGTCCTGCGCGATGATCTCCCATCCCGCACTCTCCGCCGTGAGATCCGCGCCAAGGATGCTGCGCACGACCCCAGTGCCCACCATGATCGCTATGGAGGCGATGAAGAGGTAGGTGGGAATCGCGAAGGCCACTCCCGACTCGCGGATGCCTCGCAGGTTGATGAGCGTGATCACGATGATGATGCCGACCGCCCACCATGCCGCGTGGTCGGAGATCACTGGGAAGACGGAGCCCAGGTTGGCGACGGCAGCCGAGATGGAGACCGCCACGGTCAGGGTGTAGTCGACGAGAAGCGCGCTGGCGGTGAACACACCCCACTTGGGCCCAAGGTTCTCGGATACGACCGTGTAGTCGCCGCCGCCACCCGGATAGGCGTGGACGTTCTGCCGGTACGACGCGACGACGACGAAGTACAGGAGGACGACCGCAGCTGCCACCCAGGGCCCGAAGGAGTAGAGCGAGAAGCCACCCAGGGCGAGCACGATAAGGATCTCCTGCGTTGCATACGCATTCGAAGACAGTGCGTCGCTCGCGAAGACGGGTAGGGCGATGCGCTTGGGGAGCAGGGTCTCGCCGATGCGATCACTTCGCAGGGCGCGACCGAAGAAGAACCGCTTCGCGGTGTCCACCACGGGCACGAGGAGCATGCTAGGTCCCCTCCCTCCCCTGGCCGACCACCGACCCGCACCCGCCCCCGCCGGCGTGTAGCGTCTGCTCCGTGCATGTGGTCATCCTCGGCTGCGGCCGCGTGGGCTCACTTCTCGCCGACCGACTCGATGACTCGGGTCACTCCGTCGCGATCGTCGACCAGGATCCCCAGGCATTCCGACGCCTCGGAGGTCGCTTTTCGGGTGTGACCATCAAGGGCATCGGCTTCGACCGGGAGACCCTGGAGAAGGCGGGCATCGAGCGCGCGCACGCCTTCGCCGCCGTGAGCAGTGGCGACAACACCAACATCCTCGCTGCGCGCGTCGCTCGCGAGACCTACGGCGTCGAGCACGTTGTCGCTCGGATCTACGATCCGCGTCGGGCTGAGGTCTACCAGCGACTCGGCATCCCCACCGTCGCCACGGTGTCGTGGACCGCGGGTCAAATCATGCGGCGTCTCCTCCCGCAGGGCGGCCTCGAGGAATTCCGCGACGCCAGCGGTCAGGTGCTCCTCTCCGAGATGCCCGCGCACATGAGCTGGTACGGCCACGCCGTCACTGACATCGAGGTCGCCACCGGCGCACGCGTGGGCTTCGTGAGTCGAATGGGCGCCGGCATGATCCCCGCACCCGACTCCGTGCTCCAAGACGGCGACACGGTCCACGTGCTCGTCGCCTCGGATGATGCAGCCCGCGTGGAGGCGCTCCTGGCCGGCTCTCGTGACGCCGCTCTGCACGCTCTGCAAGAGGGGTCGCCATGAAGGTCGCCATTGCAGGGGCCGGGAAGGTGGGCCGGTCGATCGCACGCGAGCTCGTGGGCTTCGGCCATGAGGTCCTGGTCATCGACCGCGACGCCGACCTGGCGCGCCCAGGAGCCGTCCAGGGCGCTGAGATGCTCCACGCTGATGCGTGCGAGCTGGCCGCGCTCGAGGAGGCCGATCTGGCCCAGTGCCAGGTCATGGTGGCAGCGACAGGTGACGACAAGGTCAATCTCGTCGTGTCCCTGCTCGCGAAGACGGAGTTCGGAGTCCCGCGGGTGGTTGCGCGCGTCAACCATCCCAAGAACGAGTGGATGTTCAATGAGTCCTGGGGCGTGGACGTCGCCGTATCCACGCCGCGCATGCTTTCCGCCCTCGTCGAGGAGGCCGTGAGTGTCGGTGACCTCGTGCGCCTCTTCACCTTCCGTCAGGGTGAGGCGGATCTCGTCGAGATCACGCTGTCATCGGGGTCACCCGTCGCGGGTCACCGCGTGGGGTCGATGTCCTGGCCACCTGATACTGCACTCGCCGCCATCGTCCGCGGACCCAGAGTCATCTCGCCCAGTGCTGACGACTCGCTCGAGATCGGCGACGAGTTGATCTTCGTATGCGCGCCGGAGCAGGAGCCCGTGCTCCAATCCATGCTCAGCGACCACGCTCACGCCCCTGACACGGCCCCCTAGCCTTCCGGCGAACTACCAGCCTCGGGGTCGTCTCGCTTCGCTTGCGCCTCGGCTTCACGTCGTCGCTCGAAGACGGGCCGGAGCACCAGATAGGTGAAGTATCCCGCCGCGATGAAGAGCGGGACACCCATGATCACCTTGGCGAATCCCAGGGGACCCACCCACCCGGCGAGGTACATCGGCCCCTGGACGGCCACGCGCAGACTGAAGAGCCCCACCCAGATCCAGGACGCCGCGGAATAGATGCGACGAAGCTCGGGATCCGAACGCCAGCGCACACCCTGGCCGGTGAGGAATCCGACGATGACGCCGATGAGCGGCCAGCCGATGAGGATCGACACGAGGACCGCGAGGCCGTAGCCGATGTTCTGCAGCAACCCGGGGATGAAGTAGCCCTCGCCGGACTGGGTGCGGGAGGCGACGAAGGCCGAGATCCCTACGCCGATGAGCCCCGCTGCAATTTGCTGGAGGCTCTCGCGGCGGATGAGTCGCCATAGGGCGATCGCGACGCCTGCACCGAGCGCGGACCACACCGCAATGCCGAGATCGTTGCCCGTGGCCACATAGACGATGACGAAGACCACTGTGGGCGCGCCGCTGTCGATGATCCCGCGCCACCCGCCCAGCGCCTTGTCCAGGAGGACCCGCTCCTCGCGCACGTCCTCGCGGGACTGGGGCTCGATGAGAGGCTCATGGGTCGTATCGGGATCTCGACCCTCACCCTCGGGTGGCGGAGTGCTCATGCGGATGACTCCGCAGGCTCGGGATAGAGACGGTATGACGGATTGAAGATCGTGGGCTGACCCTGGGGGCACGTGACCCTGCCCTGGGCCGTGATGGGTCGCCCGACATCCACCCCCGACAGTCGTCGGTGACCGATCCAGATGAGCGAGATGTGACCGCTGCCGTCGAATACCTCGGCCTCGAGGGTGGGTGCGTTGGCCCGAGGCCTCAGGGTCACCGAACGAATGATCCCGTGGACCGCGACTGTCTCTCCACGCTGGCAGGCCGAGATGGGCTGAGCTCCGTGCTCCTGGGCCTGCGTCGAGAGCTCCCCGGCCTCGACCTCATCCTGGCTACGCGTCCACGACGACCACCACCGGGCCACGCGAGCCTCCTCCGAGCGGTTCCGGCCATGGCGACCGGCTGTTCCACCAGGCTACCCGGAGCCAGTGGGCGAGACTGCATCCATGACCCTCGTCATCGTCCACGGCGCCGGCTCGACGGGGGCCGCAGCCGCCCACCTCCTCGGTGCGGGCGATGATGCGGTGCTCGTCGAGGATCGATCCGGAGACATCGACCTTGTGCTCGAGACACTCCGCGCCACCCTGGCAGACCTTGGGGACTGCTCGATCCTCGTGGGCGTGAGCCTGGGAGCGCATGCGGTTGCGCGCTGGGCAAGCGCGGCGACGCGCCCGCTGCCCCGCCTGCTCTGCGTGCTGCCCGCCTGGACCGACCGGCCGGGCGGCTCCGCAGAAGCGACCGCAGCAGCAGCGCGCGGAATCACGTCCGAGGGTATCGGCGGGACGCTCGACCGGCTGGCAGCCGGGGAGGACCACCCCGATGTCGTGCAGCTGCTGCGCATCGCGTGGCCGGACTACTCCGACGACTCCCTCGCGCACTCCCTCTCCCGCGCAAGCTCGGGTAGCGCTCCCAGCAGGGACCAGCTCGCGGCGATCCCGGCGCCCGTCGCCCTGGTGGGGTGGGAGGGCGACGCATTCCATCCCGCATCAGTGGCGCGCGAGTGGGGCCGGCACCTGCGATGGCCCACGGTCGCGATGGCAGCCCGCCCGGACATCAGGCTGATCAGGCAGGCGGTGGCCACCTGCGGTGGTCTCCGCTAAGTGGCGTCGGGAGCAGTGCCCTGCGGGTCCGCCGGCTGGGCGGGCAATCGCATGGGTAGTGCTTCGCCAGGAGCCATGGCCTCAGTGCCACGAACCACGACAACATCACGGAAGACCTGCTCCAGCTCCGGCGATCCACCGGGCTCGGCGGCGCTGCCGAGGTAGAGCCCGCGCAGGAACCACCGAGGACCGTCGACACCCACGAAGCGGACGGGTTGCAGTGCACCTTGGCCCGGCACCTTGCCCTGCAGTTCGACGCCGTGCTCACCTGACCGCTCCTCGATGAGGCCTCCCTGGCCCGTCACCGAGGCCTTCAACTTGCCTCGTACGTCCTCCCACAGCCCATCGGTGCGAGGCGCAGCGAATGCCTGCATCTGCAAGCCCCCCTGGCCGAAGTTAAGGGTGATGACGCCGACTGCACCCGACGCCTCGTCGACCTGTGCCTGGACCTGCAGGCCATCGACACCGCGCACCCAGAGGGCGCCGAAGTCCAGGCGCCCCTCGGGTCCATCCACCTCGGTCACGTCCCAGGGGCCATGCTCCCGGTGCGCTGCCTCGTCGCTCACTGTGCCTCCTCGATGCGGCTGCTCACGGTACCCGTCGAGCCGTAGCCACCCTCGCCGCGGTGCGAGCCGGGCAGTCGCTCGGCCTCGTGGAGCACCGCCCTTACGACAGGCTGGATGACGATCTGCGCGATGCGGTCACCTCGCTTCAGCGAGACCGATTCGCTGCGATCCGTGTTGAGCAGGCACACCCGCACCTCCCCGCGGTAGCCCGCATCGATCGTCCCGGGTGCATTCACGACCGTGAGGCCATGCTTGGCCGCCAGGCCGCTGCGCGGGTGCACGAATGCGGCGTAGCCGTCGGGCAGGGCCAGTGCGATGCCCGTCGGCACCACCGCGCGCTCACCCGCGGCCAGGGTGATGTCGACGCTCGTGCAGATGTCGAAGCCCGCATCCCCCGGCAGGGCATAGGCCGGGAGCGGTAGCCCTTCATCAAGCCGCACGACGAGCAGATCCACGCCGCGGCTCACGGATTCACCTCACGCCGCCACTGCTCCGCTCCGCC
>JBIIDD010000273.1:0-2867 GCA_044238565.1 Candidatus Nanopelagicales bacterium | reverse complement strand
CCCATCTGAGCCTTGAGGCGCTGGCAGAAGCCGCACCAGACGGTGGTGTACATCGTGAGGGCAGCGGGCTCGGTAGACATGGGCTGATCCTCCCGCGCCCGCTCCGGCTCGGCACCCCGGGGGACCCGGGAGTCTGCCGTGGGAGGGCTGGCGTCGGACCAGGGTGCGACGATTCCCCCGTGACCGACGACCTTCTCGATGCGCTCGACCCTGAGCAGCGTGCCGTCGCGGAGGCGGTCGAGGGCCCCGTCGTCGTGTGGGCGGGTGCGGGCACCGGCAAGACGCGCGCTGTCACCTACCGCATCGCGCACGCGGTGAGCACGGGCGCGCATGATCCGCGCCGGGGACTCGCGGTCACCTTCACCACCCGCGCCGCGGGAGAGATGCGTGAGCGGCTGCTGCGACTCGACGTCGAGGGCATGCAGGTGCGCACCTTCCACTCCGCCGCCCTCCGGCAACTCCGGCACTTCTGGCCGCGTGCGATCGGCGGGCAGCCGCACGATGTCCTTGCCAAGCCCACCCCTCTTGTCGCGGAGGCTGCATCGCGGTGCGCCGTCGCCACCGACGCCGCGACCGTCCGCGATCTCGTCGCGGAGATTGCCTGGGCCAAGCAGGTCGAGGTCGACCCGGAGCGTTATCCGGAGTGGGCGGCCCAGCGCACCCCGCCGCTGCCCCCGGCCGATGTCGCCCGGGTCTATGCCGCCTATGACGAGATCAAGTCCGATCGCGGGGTGATGGACTTCGACGACGTCCTGCTCATGACCGTCGGTCTCATGGGGGAGCGCCCCGACATCCTCGATGAGGTCCGTGCCGCCTACCGGTGGTTCACGGTCGATGAGTTCCAGGATGTGAGCCCCCTCCAGCATCGGCTCCTCGACCTCTGGCTAGGCGATCGCAGTGACATCTGCGTCGTCGGCGACGCGGCTCAGACCATCTACTCCTTTGCCGGTGCCACCGATAGCTTCCTGCGCGATTTCCCCCGCCGCTTCCCCGGTGCGACCGAGGTGCGGCTGGTCCGCGACTACCGCAGCTCCGAGCCCATCGTCGCTCTCGCCAATGCACTTCTCGTCGACGCGGGTGACGACGCCGGTCGCCTCGTCTCGCAGTGCGGCCCCGGCCCCGAGCCCGAGGTGCGCGACTTCGACGACGAGGTCGCCGAGTCCCAGGCAGTCGCGGCCCACATCGCTGCGCTCATTGCGGCTGGAGTCGCGCCCGAGAGCATCGCCATCCTGGTGCGCATCAATGCGCTCATGCCCGCTTTCGAGGAGTCGCTGTCGGCGCTCGGGATCCCCTTGGTGCTGCGCGGTGGCGAGCGCTTCTTCGAGCGGCGTGAGGTCCGCGAGGCGGTCACGCGTCTCCGCGGCGCCGCTCGCAGTGGCGAGGGCGCCGGCAACCCCCTCCGGGAGCAGGTGGCATCGGTCCTCAGTGCCATGGGGTGGAGCGCGGAGGCCCCGCGCACCACCGGCGCCGTACGCGAGCGCTGGGAGTCGCTCGCCTCGATCGTCGATCTCGCCGGTGCCCATGGAGCGGAGGGCGGTGACATCACGAGCCTCGTCGGGGAGCTCGATCGCCGTGCGGTCGCGCAGCACGCGCCGGTGGCGCGCGGCGTGACGCTGGCCACCATCCATGCCGCCAAGGGGCTCGAGTGGGACGCGGTGGTCGTGGCCGGCTGCGCCGAGGGTTCCCTTCCGCATGCACAGTCCGTATCACCCGAAGCCCTGGCGGAGGAGCGACGACTCTTCTACGTCGCGGTCACGCGTGCACGCCGTCACCTCCTCCTCACCTGGTCCCGGTCGCGTCAGCCCGGGGGCCGGGCCGCGCGTCAGCGCAGCCGATTCCTCGATGCCCTCGCCGCGGAGGCCGACAGCGTCACGGCCACGGCGCGGTCCAGCGTGCGCCGGGGTCGCGGTAGCCGACCTGTCACTCGTCGCGAGCCAGCGTCCTGCCGGTCCTGCGGGCGCAGTCTCGTCACCGGCGCGGAGCGCGCGCGCATGCGCTGTCGGACCTGCCCGCCGACAGCGAGTGAGGTCACGGTCGATCGCCTGCGCGCCTGGAGACTCGAGCGTGCGCGCGAGCGCGAGGTGCCCGCCTACGTCATCTTCACCGACGCGACCATGGAAGCCCTTGCCGAAGCCCTGCCCCGCGACACCGACGAGCTCCTATCGATCAGTGGCATCGGACCCGACAAGGTCGATCGTTACGGCGACGTCCTGCTGGCGCTTCTCGACGAGATGCGTGCGGCTGCCGCTGAGACGTCCTAGCCCGCGGCCAGTCCCGCCTGAGACGGTCGCGGTGCCCTGCCAGTGCCCGTCTCTGGCCACAGGCACCCGCAGAGCGGGTGCGGGGGTCGCGGCTCCCAGGTCATGCCGGCATCGGGGAGCCCCACGACGAGCGCACCGTCCATGACGGGCAGGCGCACGTCGAGGAGGCCGGTGTCGACGACGGCAAGTGCGTGCAGCGCTGCCCACGATCCGGCCAGATGCGCGAGTCCGGCGGACACGGGTCCTGGCCTGCGCGCCGACCATTGCACGGCGACACGAGGCCACGACGGATCGGCATCGGCGAGATGAAGATCGCGGCAGCGCAGGCATGAGGTGCGCCCTGGGATGACCAGCGGACCGATGACTGCGCGCACGCCCGTGACGGCTACCGCGAGGTGGGGGATGTCGAGAGCCATCGCATCGTGGTCCGCTGCCGCATCGGGGTGCGCGGCATCGCACAGCACATGGCAGGCGCGATCGAGCGCACCCCGCCGGTGGCGCCGTGACGCAGAGTGCAGCGCCTGGCCGCGCACGACGTTGCCGACACCCGCGCAGGTGAGGACCAGTGCGACTGCGTCGGCCACCGGTCCATCTCCCTGGACCGCG
>JBIIDD010000272.1:0-2870 GCA_044238565.1 Candidatus Nanopelagicales bacterium | reverse complement strand
TATGCCCGCGCCCGACCCCCATGAAGTCATCGCCTACGTCTTCGACCTCGACCGCACGCTCGTGGACCTGCAGTCCTTCACGGACTACGCCGCAGCTCTGCGGGACCTCACGGCCCTCGTGGGCGACGGGGTCGGCGCCTCGGTGCCCGATGCCGACTGGGATGCCCCGACCCTGTCCACCATGGCGATCCTCGTCGCGCTTGCCGGTGATGGGCGCTGGGAGGCTGCATCGCGGGCTGTGGCGATGCATGAGCGGGCCGCCATCCCCCAATCGACGGCCATGCCGGATCTCGGGTCGCTTGACCAGGCGCTTGCCGGCGCTCCTCGCGCGGTCGTGACGCTGCTTCCAGAAGACGTCGCGCGTGATGTGCTGGCGCACCACGGCGTGCACATCGACGTCATTATCGGCCGCGATCCGCACATCCCTGCAAAGCCTTCCGGGGCGGGTGTCGTCGTGGCGGCCGAGCGCCTCGGCGTGCTGGCCTCCTCTTGCGTGATGATCGGCGACTCGACCTGGGATCACGCGGCCGCCGTGGATGCCGGTGCGGCGTTCATCGGGGTGCCCGTCACGGCGGAGGCCTTCGGGCCGGACGTGCCAGTGGCGGGTGGGCTGCTGGCCGCTCTGGCTGCGGCCCGGCGCTGAGGCCTCGAAAGGCCCGTCTACGATAGGTCGCCCTGGCAGGTTGCCCGAGCGGCCAATGGGAGCGGACTGTAAATCCGTCGCGAAAGCTACAGAGGTTCGAATCCTCTACCTGCCACGTGCCTGATCCCCTCACGAGAGTGGGGGGATCAGCCTTTTCGCGCATTCCCATGGCGGCCTGCCTACACTCCGCGCATGCGACGTGCCGCAGGAGTTGCCTTTGCAGGTCTCGTGCTGGCCGCAGGCGCACTGAGTTTCGCGTCTCCCGCCGATGCTGCCCCTAAGCCAGGCGCTCCGTGCGCCAAGGTGGGCAAGCAGGTGGTCACGCCCCAGTGGATCTACACCTGCACCAAGAAGAAGGGCGCGGGCTTGGTCTGGGTACGCAAGGCCCGGCCATCGCCGAGTCCCAGCCCTACGCCGAGCCCGTCACCGAGTCCGGGAAATGACGCGGAGATCGCCTCTCTCGCCTTCGCCGCGACGCGCGGCGTAGAGCGGCCAGCACCTCCGGGCGCGAAGGAGGTCGGCCCCTGGTCGACCGGCATGGCGGTCAGCCCATCGGTCGACGGTGCGTCGTTCGCGATCTCGGCATCGATCATCGACCAGGCGGGCGTGCCGAATCTGGTCGCACTGCCCGACGGCAGACTGCTCGCCTATTTCGTGAGTTGGGCGCAGGGCAACGTCATGGCCGTCGGCATCCGCGACGCTGCGGGCCGGTGGGCGTACTACCGGGTCGCCGTCGAGGGTTTCCAGACCAACGTCGGCGGGGCCAATGGTGTCGATCCGAGCGCCGTGGTGATGGCTGATGGCAGCATCCGCCTTTTCTGGATGCAGCCGGTCGGGTCACCCGGTCGATCCCAGATCTACTCGGCCACGTCCAAGCCAGGATCCGCACTCGGCGTTCGCTTCGTCGTAGATCCCGGTCCTCGACTGGATCGAGGCACGATGGTCTACGACCCCACGGTCGCCCACTGCGGCGGCCCCTGGCTGATGTGGGTGACTGCCCCCGAGGGCGTCGTCTTCGCCACCTCGAGTGATGGAGTGACGTTCGTCGAGGGGCCCACGCCCCCTGGGCTCGGCACCGCATTCCCGTGGAGTGCGGCGTGCCTGGCGGACGGCCGCACCCGGCTGCTCACTTCGCGTGGTGCCTCTGCGGGCCTACCCTTCGTCGGCAATGCCTCCGGGTTCGTCGAGGACGGTCCCTCGGTTCTGCCGACGGGTGCACTGCCTGACGCAGGGTGGGCGAAATTGTCGGACGGCTCGTGGGCGCTGGGCTATCTGGCCCGTATGGACGTCCGTTGATTCCGGCACGTCCATACGGCTCGCTTTAGGGGCTCTTTAGACATCAAGGCTGTCGCAACCTCTGGCATAGGCGGCCACACGTGGCAGCATTCGGTCCAAGAGCGCTCACCCCCCAAGGCATCGAGCGCACCGTGTGGGGCTTGCGAATTTCACGGCGAGATTGGGGGCGATGGATGCACGAATTCCAGGCGACATTCGGGAATCTCGTTATCGATGGGCTGGCCTGGGAGGTGACTCTCGGCGGTGCGATCATCGACTTGACGCGCACAGAGTTCGAAATCCTCGCGGTCCTAGCCTCCCGGCCACGTCATGTCGTCACTGACGATGAGCTAGTTCGGTTGGTGTGGGGCGATGGCTGGTTCGGCGACGACAACAACCTCGCCGTGCACGTGAGCAAGGTTCGCCACAAGCTTGGCGAATCCGGCCTCCGACCTCGATTCATCCGCACGGTGCGGGGTGTGGGCTACCGCTTCGACCCCGGTCCGGCTCCCGAGTTCGCTGCGCCTGAATCCGCACGGTCCTGCGAGACCTTGCTTCGCCACCCGGCGGCCGTGGAGGTGCGGACCGACGGTCGACTTCTCGTGACGGCGGTGCGTCCCGACGGGGTGGATGTCCTCGGCTTCGATGCGCGACGGCTGGTGGGGACCTACTTCCCGGTGGTCGCGACGCATCCGTGGGACGACCATGCCTCGGCGCTCGAGGCAATCCAGGTGTTGGTCGCCAGCGGAGTACGCGAGTGGAGCGCCCGTCAACTGGTGCGTCGCGCCGATGGCACCCTGACGCACGCGCAACTCGCCACGTGCCTGCAGGTCGATGCAGCGGGACAGTTGGCGGGCCTTCGCTTCGTCCTCGTCGAACGAGAGGCAGGTGCCCCCGCGTCGATAGCGGGGGGGGGGGGGCGGGCTGATTTCCGGACTTGGCGGGGAGAGTC
>JBIIDD010000270.1:0-2887 GCA_044238565.1 Candidatus Nanopelagicales bacterium | reverse complement strand
CTAGCCCGCTGACGGCTCCTCGAGGAAGCCATCCCGATCAGCGGCGGCATAGAGCTCGGTGCGGGTCCGGGCCTGCTGCCCCACCGCGGCGTACTTGCTGCGCACTCGATTGAGGTACTCCTTGACCGTGTGGGGGGACACCTCCATCCGCCTGGCAATGGTGGCGATCTTGCTGCCGGAGGCGTAGAGCCGCAGGGCCTTGAGTTCCTGGGGGCTGAGCGTGGGGCGCTGGGGATCCGCTGTCAGCACGGCGGCGAGATCCGCGGTGAGATGCACCGCCCCCGACGCGACGTCGATGATCGCCTCTCGGATCTCCTCCACGGAAGCCGTCTTGGGGAGGAATCCGAGAGCACCCGCGCGCAGGCCGGAGAGCACCACGGCATGGCCGGCGGTCGCGCTGAGTAGGAGCACCTGGGATCCCTGTGCGCAACAGGTCCCAACTTTGTCTGCGAGCGGCACACCGTCCTCCATCACGATGTCGAGGAGAACGACGTGAGGATCGCGCGCGAGTGCGTCGGAGAGGTCGGACCCGACATAGGCAACGACCCACCGCTCGGGCTCGGCATCACGCAGCAGCGCGGCGAGCCCTTCGCGCACGAGCGGATGGTCATCGAGGATGGCGATCCGAATGCCACCTGGGATCGCGGACGACCTCTCAGTCATCACCGATCACCCACTCCCGCAGCGACTCTCCGCGCCCTTCCGGCACCAGGAGACGCAGGACCACATCCTCGTCCTCCGAGCCACAGGTGAGGCGCAGAGTCTCTCCCTCCGGGACCTCCTCGATCAACGTCTGTTGGATGCGGCTCCTCACCCGCCGCAGGTCACCGGGTTCGAGCACGGTCGCATGCAGCTCCGCCAGGTCGCCCACGATCTCCGCGTCGACGAAGCGCCGTCGCGCACGGGCCCACACGACGACATCGCTGACGAGTGCTTCCACATCTCCGGCATCGCGGTCGATGCGCACGATCGAACGGGCCACGCGCTCTTCGCGCAGGCATGCGGCACGCGTCTCGGGGGCATCCAGATCCATGGCCTTCGTGCTCAGTGCGGTGAGCAGGGCGCCGGCGGATTGCACGAGGGGAGCAAACCTCTGCTCACGGCGGGCCCGGTCGATCTCATCAGCCTCGGCGAGCGCGCGCTCGGCGATAACCGCTTGACGGGTGACGGCATACTCGCGGGCCCTGCGACGCATGCTCGCGGCGAAGAGCGCCGCGATGACCAGCATGAAGGTGCCGGGCTGGATGAGCTCGATGAGGCCGCCGCCCTGGGCGTACACCCACATGGCGAGCACGGGGATCAACGTCCACCAGGGCCCCAGCAGGATCGCCACGAAGAGCAGCGAGAGCGCTACTTCACTCGACCAGGTGACCCAGACGGGCGGATCGGCGGCGCCCACCGCGACGACCTCCATGCGCACGATGATCGGCGTGCTCAGCATCGCGAGACCGATGCCGAGCACCACGCGCCAACTCCAGGTCGGGCCACCGGTGAGGCCGAGGCGCTCAGCCCAGGCAGGCACACCGCCCACGAAAGGTGCGACCGCCACCGCGACGCAGAACCAGCCCAGTGCCCACAGCGGCGCCTCGTAGTAGGGCCACCCGGCCAGGACGACGACGAGACCGTAGGCGAGGAAGGTGAGCAGGAAGGGCGGGCCGATCTGCGGGAGCACCTGCATGGTGTCCAACTCCACGGAGCGGACCTCCGCCGACGCATCCCGAGGACGCGGTGACTCGTAGCGGATCTCGACGCGGACTCCGCCCCAGGGGGAGCGCGTCCAGGTCACCCCGCCACCGTGTTCGGTCAGCGGATCCCGCATCGAGCGCGTCATCCCCAGACCCGGCACGGCACTATCGGCGAGCCCCGCGCCGTCATCGTCGACGACGACTCTCCAGGTGCGCCCATCACGATGCGCGGTGATGCGCAGACGCGTGCCCCCCGCATGCCGCGCGGCATTGCGCACAGCCTCCGCGGTGGCGACTCCGATGGCGACGGCTACCTCAGTGGGGCAGTCACGCAGGATGTCGGCAAGGTCCGCGACCTCGACGGACCAATCGCCACCCAGCGACTGCACCGCCGCGCCTACCTCTGCCCAGGGGTCGGCCGCGGGGTCACCCGAGGGCCCCACGAGCGCCTGCAGTGACCGTGCGGCCTCTGCGCACCGTCGACGCGTTGCAACCGCATCGACCAGGCCTCCCCTGCTGATCGCTGCAAGGGTGTTGAGGACCTGGTCGTGAATGCGACGTTCGTGGTCGGCCGTGGCGCGTGCTACTTCGGTGCGCGCCAGGCGGTCTGCCTCCTCCTCCTCGAGTGCGCGGTGCACCCGATCGAGGCGTGCACCGCTGCGGCGCAGGCCGTTGGCGAGGACGGCGGCGCCCACGGCGAGGGCGACGGCGTAGCCGGTCTGTAACACGGCATCGACCGGCCCGATATCCGCCGGACCCGCCATGCCGATGATGCCTGTGGTGGCGGCGATGGCAGAGGCGATCACACCGCCAGGAATCGGTCGAAGGAGCAGTGTGGCCACGACGCATGCGCGCACAGCGGCGATGGTCCCCAAGGGCCACGTGCCCGCCTGCGGGACGACGAAGGAGTACACGACCGCTGCGAGCCCCAACATCGCGATGTCCGCCACGATCGCCTGCGGCCGCAGGGGACGCCACGCACGTGGCCCCCAGATCGTGGCGGCGAGCGCGAGCCAGGTGACGGTCGTGATCACGAGGATGCCGATGAGGACGCCGTTGCCCGTCCCAATCACGCCCGGGGCGATATCGGTGACGGACCAGGCGAGTTGCCATAGGACAGCGAAGATCGCGAGACCGCGCTCGACGTAGGCCGTGGCGCTTCCCCGCTTCACCGCCGGCACCCAGCCGATCAGAGGGAACCT
>JBIIDD010000271.1:0-2887 GCA_044238565.1 Candidatus Nanopelagicales bacterium | reverse complement strand
GGGTGGCGTCGAGTACGTCGACGATGCGCCCCTGCCGCGGCTCGGCATAGCTCATCGCGTTTGGCAGACGATTCCCGGCGTACCCGAACGTGGATGTCCAGGTGTTCTTGGCAGGACCCCTACGATGCTTCCTTGAGGGAATTCCCTCGTTTCGGGTACCACGTGGATAGTGCGTTTGTATTTTCGGTGATGGTCACTCCCTCGCCACGTGCGTTGTTCCCTCAGCACGTGCGTTGATCGACGGAAGGACGTCAATGTCGGACCGGCATTCACCTGCGTTGCGCAGCGACCTCACATGCCGATAGATCGCAGGCGCGTCCTCATCGTCGAGGACGAGCCGCTCATGTTGTCTCTCCTGGCCGATGTGTTGACCGAGCACGGCTTCGAGGTGCGGACCGCCGCCGACGTCTCCCAGGCGCGGCACGAGGTCGACGCATTCGATCCAGACATGCTGCTACTGGATGTCTCCCTGGGTGATGGCCCGACGGGAATTCATCTTGCCCATGCCATGCGGCTCTCTCGGCCGGATATCGCGATCCTCGTCTTCACAAGCCAGGCGGACCTCTCGAGCGTGACCACCGACGGACTCGGATTGCCTCCTGGAGTCGGCTTCCTGCGCAAGCATCTGGTGAATGACCAGGCCTATCTCATCGAAGCGATGGAGAAGGTGTTGCACGATCAATCAGGACCCGTCGCCGGGCAGCGTGATGATGAAGACGCCTTCGCGGTCCTGGGTGTCAATGGTTCTCGCACTCTGCGACTGCTGGCCGAGGGTTACGACAATGACGAGATAGCTCGTCGCTGCGGGGTGAGCCGCAAGACGGTCGAACGCTGGATCGAGCAGGTCTACCGGGATCTCGGAATCGACACCCGAGGACCACTCAATCCACGGGTGACGGCTGCACGCCGATTCCTCTTCGGTATCGCAGCAACCGAGGCTAAGGACTGATGTGCGCGGAGCGTGACTTGAGGAAGGGCAGCAGACAGGTGGTCGTGGTGCCTGTTTCCGAGCGACTGCGCGTCCAGCGCACTGTCGCCTCGTCGAGGAGGGTGGATCCCAGGCCGTAGCGGCTTGACGTGAGGTCACCGCTCCCGTTATCCCCCACGCTGAGGGAGAGCGTCCGGGCATCGGCGACATCGAGCCGTACGTCGATCGCCGTGGCGCCCCCGTGGCGGATGCTGTTGAAGACGAGTTCAGGGATGAGGTCATTGACCGCCCGGGCACACAGTGGATCGCCGGCCAGCGCATCCTTCGCCTGCGTTGCCACGGTGAAGCGGAGTTCGGCCGCACCGGACCAGTTGCTTTGCGTCAAGACGATCAACTTGTCGATCGGATCCGGCTCGGCACCAAGGACATCAAGTGCCTGGACTGACTCCAGTATCTCAGCTTGGAGGGACACCAGGAGTGAGACGTCATCGGCCTCTTGGGCGACGGCACGGTCAAGTCGCAGGAATGCGGAAGCGAGCGAGGCCTGCAAGCGACCGTGCAGAGCATGGGCCAGTGCACCCTCCTGCTGGCGATAGCGCTCACGCGCACGCACCAGCATCCAGCGCAGGTCCGCGGTCGACTCTCTCAGGTCCGACTCGAGCTCAAGGTCCTGATCACGGGCGGATTCCGCGATGGCCAAGGGCGCGCTGATGAGCAGCGCCAGGAGCGGTGCCGCGACGACGAAGAGGAAGGGCTGCGGCTCGCCCTGCATGTACGGCAGCGTCGCGAGGCCCAGTGCTGTCCCGCCGAAGAGGATCGCGATGACGAAGGCCGTGGCTTTCGCTCCGGCGCTGCGGCCCGCGGTGAGTGCGATAGCGACCTTCCGCGCCAGCCAGAAGGCGGGAATCGCGACGAGCACGGTTGCCACGTAGGCCGCGGTGATCGTGGGGCCGAATCTGAAGAGATGGATCGGCAGGCCCAGCCAGATGAGGACGATCGGCACGATGACCGGGTGAATGCGTGCGGGGTCCAGGCCCTCCCGGCAAGCCAGCGACCAGTCAACGCGCCTGGACTCGCGCGCAGGAGGCGGTGGAGTCCACGCTGAAGGCTGGGCGGCGAGGTAGTGGCTCAGCGGCCGGACAACGTCGTCGATGGTGACGCGCAGGCGCTCGCGAAGCTCCGACGAATTCGTCGCCTGGAGCCCCCCGAGGCTGTCGAGGATCGAACGCCGGATCTCCTCGGTGGCCCTGTCGGAGAGGTGCGCTAGATCGCGCTGCGCAGCCTCCTGCAAACGGATGAGTTGGTCACGCTCCGCGAGGAGTTGGAGACGCCGGCTCTGCACACCGCGTACTTCGCTCACGACGATCCACAGCAGCACGACGACCAGGGCCATGTGAGTGAGGGATGCCACGATCCGGAAGGCGAGCTCCGGCGTATTCGTCACACCAACAAGGGTGAGAAGGAAGCCGAGGGCGATGCCGCGCGCCACCGCGCCCACGAGCAGGGCTACGAGGAGAAGCCAGGTCCAGTTCCGCTCACGGACCCGAGGGCAGATGAGCCACCAGGTGAGGTAGGGGAACGCGAACATGAGTATCTGAACGGCGAAGAGCAACGCGAGGCGAATCGCGATACTGCCCGCGCTCTCGCCGGCAGCGGCCCCTTCCCCGACCTGCACCAGGATCACCCAGAGCACGGAGAAGCCGAAGACCGGCACAGACAGGAGTGCCTGGGGGATGAGCCTGATACGGCCCGACGTCATGCGTCGCTCGCGTGAGTCGTCAAGGCGAGCCCTTCCGCAGCGGTGTCGTCCGAGGGTATCGCTGATTCGAGCAGCGAACCCGGACCAGTAAGGGAATTCCCGCGCGTTCCGGCCGCTCGGGATTCACCTCGCTAGGTTCCCAGGGACTCAGGCTCGGTGGACTGAGCGGGACCGTCGGATGCTTGCTGAGAGGGATGTCA
>JBIIDD010000269.1:0-2896 GCA_044238565.1 Candidatus Nanopelagicales bacterium | reverse complement strand
GCGCTTCAGTGCCTTCTGGGGCACGGCATACGACGGGCGTCTCTCCTACAGCCTGGGATTCACGGGCCTCGGTGTCGGAGCGAGCCGATTCGGGGCCCAGGTGATGCTCGACCTGCTCTCGGGTGAACAGACGGAGCGCACCCGGCTCGAGATGGTGTGCACCAAGCCGATCCCGTTTCCGCCCGAGCCCATCCGCAGCTTCGGCATCCGGGTCACCCGCCGGGCCATTGACAAAGCCGATCGCAATGAGGGGCGGCGCAACCTGTGGCTGCGCACACTCGACCGCGTCGGTCTCGGCTTCGACAGCTGACCTCTAGGGTGTAGGGATGACGCGTTACGGCGGCCAGTTCGGTCCGGATCTCACCTTCCTCGGCGTTCCCCAGTGCGACCTCGACGACCCGGCGACCTATGCCGACGCTGACGTCGTCATCATCGGGGCACCCTTCGACGGTGGGACGTCGTACCGCAGCGGCGCCCGCTTCGGCCCCCAGGCACTGCGCATGGCCTGCTACCTCGCCCACGACGGATCGCGACCCTCCCTCGCGCTGCACACCGATGGGTTGAAGGACCTGCGCGTCGTGGACGGCGGCGACGTGGAGATGTTCAGCGGTGACGCCGCGCGCTCATGCGCCGACCTCGAGGTCGTCGTGCAGCGGGTCGCCGAGACCGGGGCCATGCCACTCATCCTCGGCGGGGATCACACGATCACCTGGCCCGATGTCACCGGGGTGGCACGCGCCCGAGGCTGGGGCCGTGTCGCCGTGCTGCACTTCGATGCGCATGCCGACACTGGTGACATCGAGTTCGGCTCCCTCATCGGGCACGGCCAGCCCATGCGCAGGCTCATCGAGTCGGGTGCCGCGCGCGGGGATCGCTTCCTCCAGATCGGCCTGCGTGGCTACTGGCCACCGCCCGACGTCCTGGAGTGGATGGCGCAGCAGCGCATGCGCTCCTACGAGATGACCGAGATCGTCACGCGCGGCCTCGACGAGTGCCTCACCGAGTCCTTCGAGATAGCCATGGACGACTGCGACGGCATCTTCCTGTCGGTCGACATCGACGTCGCCGATCCCGGCCATGCCCCGGGCACGGGCACCCCCGAGCCGGGTGGTCTCAGCGCGCGCGAGTTGCTCGACGCCGTGCGCCGCATCTGCCTCGAACTTCCCGTGCTGGGGATGGATGTGGTCGAGGTGTCGCCGCCGTATGACCACGCGGACATCACCGCCATGCTGGGCAATCGTGTGGTGCTCGAGGCACTGTCGGCGATCGCGCGGCGGCGCAAGGATGCGGCCGAAGGCACCCGCTGGGATCCGACCCGGCCCCTTCTCGCTGATTGGGAGGTGCCCCAGTGACGGGCATGCGCGTGCTCGCTATCGGCTCCGGGGGAGTGGGCACCTCGGCCGCGCTCATCGCCGCACGCCGCGACTTCTTCGAGACATGGATCTGCGCCGACTACGACGGGGCCCGGGCACGCGGTCTGTCGGATCGCGTGGGCGATGCTCGGTTCAGCAGCATCGCGCTCGATGCCTCCGATCAGTCAGCGGTGACCGAGGCGTGCCGCGCCTACGGCATCACCCATGTCCTCAATGTCGTGGACCCGCGCTTCAACATGCCGATCTTCGACGGCGCCTATGCTGCCGGTGCCCACTATCTCGACACCGCGATGAGCCTCTCGCGCCCGCATCCGCAGCGTCCGCACACCGACACCTTCGTCAAGTTGGGCGACGAGCAGTTCGACAAGTCCGATGCGTGGGCCGAGCGCGGTCTCCTCGCCCTGTGCGGCATCGGCGTCGAGCCGGGGCTGGCCGATGTCTTCGCGCGCTACGCCGCCGACCACCTCTTCGACCGCATCGAGGAGGTCGGCATCCGCGATGGCGCCAACCTGCTGGTCGCGGGATACGACTTCGCGCCGAGCTTCTCCATCTGGACCACCATCGAGGAGTGCCTCAACCCGCCCGTCATCTGGGAGCGCGATCGCGGGTGGTTCACCACCGCGCCCTTCTCCGAGCCGGAGGTCTTCGACTTCCCTGAGGGGATCGGGCCGGTCGAGTGCGTCAACGTCGAGCACGAGGAGGTGCTCCTCGTGCCGCGCTGGATCGAGTGCGATCGGGTGACCTTCAAGTACGGACTGGGCGATGAGTTCATCGAGGTCCTCACGACCCTGCACAAGCTCGGGCTCGATCGCACCGACCCTGTCGACGTCCGCGGCGGTCGCGTGAGCCCGCGCGACGTCGTGGCCGCGTGTCTGCCCGACCCGGCGGCGCTGGGCGACAAGATGTCTGGCAAGACCTGTGCGGGCACCTGGATCACCGGGACGGGAAAGGACGGAGCTCGGCGCGAGGTGTACCTCTACCACGTCGCCGACAACGAGTGGACGATGCGCGAGTACGGCACCCAGGCGGTGACGTGGCAGACGGCCATGAACCCCGTCATCGCGCTCGAGCTGCTTGCCGCCGGGACCTGGTCAGGCGCCGGCGTGCTCGGCCCCGAGGCGTTCGACGCCGTGCCCTACCTCGACCTCATGCGCGACGGTTACGGCCAGGAGTGGGGCCTTCGCGAGCAGGCCTAGGCGTCGAAGGCGGTTCAAGGCATTAGGCGTCGAAGGCCGCGGCGATGACGTCGAGACCCTCGAGCAGCAGGTGATCGGGGATCGTCAGCGGCGGCAGGAACCGGAGCACGTTGCCGTAGGTGCCGCAGGTGAGGGTGACCACGCCCTGCGCGTGCGCAGCCTTGGACACGCGACCAGCCAGCTCGGGATCGGGATCCATCGTGCCGGGCTTGACGAGCTCGATCGCGATCATCGCCCCGCGCCCGCGGATGTCTCCGACCTCGGGATGCGCAGCCTGTAGGGCCTCCAGTCGCTCCCGCATGATCGCCTCGATGGCGAGGGCGCGTG
>JBIIDD010000268.1:0-2900 GCA_044238565.1 Candidatus Nanopelagicales bacterium | reverse complement strand
GGGTCGACAGCGCCACGAGGTCGGACAACGCCGCACGCTGGGCGACGAGAGAGTCGAGATCCGCCTGGCGAGCGGTGAGCTCGGCCTCGATCTCGATGAGATCTTTGGTCGTCTGGGCGGATGCAAGAAGTTGCCGCAGGCGGGTGATGGACAGTTGAAGCGCTTCGATACGCGCGTCGAGGTCCGCCCCCTGGGCGGTCACGTCCTCAGCCACGACGCTCAAGGACATCACCTCGCCCAGGTCGCCCACCGCGGAAACCACTGCATCGAGTCGATCTGAAGGCACCCGTGCCGTTACGGACGCGTACAGAGCATCCCCGGTCGATGTGAGGCTCTCATTGGCGATTCGCCCGCCCGCCTGGGAAGTGATGCTATCGATGCGACCGACCGTCTCTCGGACATCGGCCACGCGCAGCGACATATCAGCGTTGCGGATCAATTCCCTCCCCGGTTCCGGGGCGACGGCTTCCTGCACGGGCGCCATCTCCCCCTGCGTGGCTGTATCGCCCGCAGCGCAACCGGCCAGGAGCACGAAGGCACCGATGCTCGCAACGAGAAGAGGCGTGACGATCCGTCTCCCGTCTGTCATGACGACATCGACATGGCCGACAGTGCCGCGGCAAGACAAGGCGGCTGCCAGACGCGTCCATCGTCGTGCAAGAAGACAGGTGAAGCGAGCGCTGAACCTCGGACACGCTCGCGCAGTAGTACGAGGAGACGGCAACTTTCGCCGCTGAGACCGAAGTACCGTGTCCCCACATCGTCAGGCACCGCGATCTCGCGCAGTCGAGTCCGCACGTGCGGCCAATCGAGTTGAGCTAAGACGTCGGCGGGGACTCCATCGACCGCATGGAGTCGCCACAGAGTCCGCCGCGATAGGTCGCAGGATCCTCCAGTGAGGAAGGCGTAGCGCGCAATGGCCGCGGCGATGCGCAATCCGGAGCTCGGGGCTATCCCTTCATGGATCAGAGACTGCCGCACCCTCTCCAGCTCGCTCGCCGCAGTGGCGCACGTGACGGGCGACGCCCAATCTCTCAGCAGACTCAGGTCGATGACGACCTCGTGGATCGCCTCCTGCGGAATCCACGCCTGGCGTGGCGCCTCCACGACGCTCATCGCGCTCCCATCGTCAATTGGACCTTCCGCGATGTCGCGGACGTATTGCAATGTGACGCACAGGACGCCCACAAGGAAGAGCACAGCCGAGCACAAGCGACCGCTAGATGGTCATTTTCGGCAATGGACGGTCATAACCGGTCATGGAAGGTCATGGAAGGTCATGGACGGTCATTGCCCGCCATGGGTCTTCACTCATTGCTCGAAACAGGACAGCATGAGTGATCTAGCACGACGACACCATCGCGTGCACCACCGCCCCACCGCACTGGAGGACTTCCATGGACCAGATCGCAACTGACCTGCCGACAACACCCGCTCGCAGCCTGCCTGTCGAGACGCATCGTCATGACATGTGTCTGACACTTGATGTGACCAGCTTCTTGCTCGGTCGGGTGAGCATGGATGAGGTGTGCCAATTCTGCGTCCTCACGGCACTTGCTCCTCTGCATCCCTGGCAGATGTCGGTCTATATGGTCGGTAGCGACAGTCTCTTTCGCCTCATTGGCTCATTCGGCAAGGGTGCAGGCCTCGATGCGCTGCATGAGTACTCGATCCTCGATGACCCCCACGTCGGGGCCGAACTCCGCGGCGGCCGGCCGCTCGCGACCTTCCCCCTCGTCGGGATGCGGCCCGAGCAGCACCTCAACATCTCCGATCTGCAAGACGGGCCCCAGGTCCTGTGGCCTCTGTCCACCGCTCATGGCCTTGTGGGAGTGCTACACGTCCGCTTCTCAGGGGTACCGGATGCCTACTCCGTGTCTCGGGATCTTGCGGCAGTCGCGGGACCGATTGCACTCGCGCTCGATCTGGGAGCTGGCCGGGATCCGGTGGCACTTTCACCGAGTCACAACGGTCACTCGCATGGTGGACCCGTCACGACGGTGGATGCTTCCCTTGTCCATCCGTCGCTCATGGGACCGGTCACTCCAGGTTCCACGCTCCCTCGCGCACTGTCCGTGGTCAAGTGGGGTGACAGCGACGCCGCATCATCGGCAACTCAGGAAGCACCTCCGATCGGGGCACTCACCGCACGGCAATTGCGCGTGCTCTCCCTGATGGCCAAGGGCATGACCAACGGCCAGATCGCCCGCGTCCTGGCCTTCAGCGAGTCCACCGTGCGCCAGGAGACGATGGCGATCTACCGGATGCTCCAAGTGAAGGGCCGCGCCGAAGCCATCGAATTCGGGCGCAACCACGGCCTCATTCCAGCAACTGTGTGATGTTCACGACTACCGACCCACGGGGTCATACGCACGGATGCGTCATGGCCTGCGCACCGGCACGGTCTCCTGCGCCCAGGGTGCCGAGGTGGTCAATGGTCGGATACATGACATTGCCCTCGTACTCAGCATGCCCGAGGCCGATGACATGACCGATCTCATGCATGTACAGGTGCTTCACCCGAGCGGGGTCGACGCTGCGCTGCTTGAGCACGTAGCCGCGTCGCAGGATGACCATGCCGCCGATGATCTCCCGGGTGGGCATGAGCACGAGGGAGGGCATCGCTAAGCCGATGGCAGCCCCCTCCATCATCGGCACCTGGCCCGCAGTCTTGAATGCAATGAAGACGTGCCTTTCGGGCACAGCCGAACCATCCGCGGGCCTCAGGCCGTTCGTCGCCGGATCGAGGTTGAGTCGCTCGGTGCCGACAAACTTCACGAGCACGCCGGAAGTGACCGACCGTTGACTCCACGCGGCTTCGAGCCGCCTCACTTCACGGCGAGAAACATTCGCCGTGAAGCCCCGCGTGTCCACACTCCACGTGATGGGTTCGGGGCAGG
>JBIIDD010000267.1:0-2907 GCA_044238565.1 Candidatus Nanopelagicales bacterium | reverse complement strand
CGCTCGGAGAGGAGCAGGTCATGGCTGTGGAATCCACTGGTCACGAGCGTGGCAACCCGCGTCTCTACGCCCTGATCGAGAACTCGCCCAAGGAGGGGCCGAGCCCCACCGTGTGGGCATGGCCGCAATTCACGGAGTTCCTCAAGGTCGCCGGGCAGCCTGTCCAGGGCCCGTGGCCTCCTCATCAGGAACCCCGACCCGACCCCGATGCCGACTCCCTGCCCGTCGCCGTGCGCGACACGCAGGGCTAGACCTGAGCTCACCCGCGAGAGGACCCCATGTACCCATCACGCTTCGCGTACGACGCCCCCGCATCGGTGGCTGAGGCCGTCGCCATCTTGGATCGCAGCAACGGGGAGGCCAAGGTCCTCGCCGGCGGGCAGAGCCTGATCCCCATGCTCAAGCTGCGCTTCGCGTCGCCGGAGCGCATCGTCGACATCAACAACATCGCCGGTCTCGACTACCTCCGACAGGATCCCGACGGCACCCTGCACATCGGGGCGCTTGTGCGGCACGAGGATGTCGAGTACTCCGACCTGATCGCCGAGACCCAGCCGACGCTGGCTGCTGCCGCCTCTTTGGTCGCTGATCCGCTGGTGCGCACCCGCGGCACCTTCGTCGGGTCGGTGTGCCATGCCGATCCGCAGGGTGACTGGGCGGCGACGATGATCGCCCTCGACGGACGCATCGTGGCTCAGGGCCCTAACGGCCGACGCGAGATCGCGATGAAGGACTTCGTACTCGGCCCCTTCACCAACGCTCTCGCCTACAACGAGGTCGCTGTCGAGGCGGTGATTCCCCCGGCGAAGGGCACGCGCAAGGGCAGCTACCTCAAGCTCGAGCGACGCGTGGGCGACTTCGCGACCGCCTCTGTTGCCGTTTCCCTGGATATGGACGGTGCGACGGTGCAGCGCGCGGGTTGCGCGCTCGCGGGCGTTGGCGGCAAGACGATTGACGCCAACGCCGAGATCGCCGGGGCCCTGGTCGGCAAGGCGCTGAACGCCGAGACGATCGAGGCGGCGGCCGAGGCCGTCGCCGGAGCAGCTGATCCCCGCACCGACCACCGCGGCTCCGCTGCCTACAAGCGACAGGTCGTCAAGACCTTCGTCACCCGAATCCTCACCAACATCGCCCGGACCGAGCAGAAGGCGGCCTGATATGACGAGCCTGTACGAAGTCGTGCCGGACGCACCGGCGGAGGGTGTGGCGACCCGACGGGTCACCATCACCGTCAACGGCGAGAAGCGCACCCTCGACATCGAGCCCCGGCTGCTGCTCGCACACCTCATCCGGCAGGGCCTGCAGCTCACCGGCACCCACGTGGGCTGCGACACGACGGGCTGCGGAGCCTGCACCGTCCTGCTCAACGGTCGCCCGGCCAAGAGCTGCACCGTCCTGGCGGTCCAGGCCGACGGCCGTGAGGTGACGACGGTCGAGGGTCTGGCCTCGGCCCAGCAGCTCGATCCCATCCAGGAGGGCTTCAAGGAGGAGCACGGGCTCCAGTGCGGCTTCTGCACGCCCGGCATGATGCTCGCCGCCAAGGCCCTGCTGGAGCGCAATCCCGACCCCACGGAAGATGACGTGCGCTGGGCCCTGTCGGGCAACATCTGCCGCTGCACCGGCTACCAGAACATCGTGAAGGCGGTCCTCTGGGCCGCCCAGAAGATGCGAGAGCAGTAGGAGACGACATGGCTCTGGACGAACTCAAGATCGGCGGGATGGGCGCGAGCCGCCGCCGCGTCGAGGACAACCGCTTCATTCGCGGCAAGGGCAAGTACGTCGACGACATCGTGCTGCCGGGCATGCTGCACATGGAGATCCTGCGCAGCCCTGTGGCTCACGCCCGCATCAAGTCGATCGACACCACCGCGGCATGGGAGGTGCCGGGGGTCCGCCTCGTCATGACGGGGGAGACCCTCGCGGCCCGCAATCTCGCATGGATGCCCACCCTGTCCTACGACACGCAGGCGGTCATGGCGACCGACAAGGTGCGCTTCCAGGGCCAGGAGGTCGCCGCAGTGATCGCGGACGATCCCTACATCGCCAAGGACGCGGTCAGTCGCATCGTCGTGGAGTACGAGCAGCTCCCGCCCATCGTCAACCCGGTGCAGGCAGCGGTCCCCGACGCCCCGCTCATCCGTGACGACAAGGTCAACCAGACCTCCAACAAGATCTTCGACTGGGAGATCGGCGACAAGGAGGCCACTGATCGTGCCTTCGCCGAGGCCGATGTCGTCTCGACGATCGACCTTCACTACCCACGGTCGCACCCGTCCCCGCTCGAGACCTGCGGATCCATCGCAGACTACGACCGGGCCACCGGCAAGCTCACGGTCTACATGACGACACAGGCCCCCCACATCATCCGGGCGGCTGTGGCGATGGTGGCCGAGCTCCCGGAGCAGATGATCCGCATCGTGTCACCCGACCTCGGCGGCGGCTTCGGCAACAAGGTGCCCGTCTACCCGGGCTACGTGATCGCAATCCTGGCTTCGATCCTCACCGAGCATCCCGTCAAGTGGGTCGAGGACCGCTCGAGCAACCTCATCTCCACCGGCTTCGGGCGCGATGTCTACCTTCAGGGCCAGCTGGCGTTGCGCAAGGACGGCAAGATCCTGGGCATGCGCATGCACACGATCTCCGATCACGGCGCCTTCTACGCCGATGCGCAGCCGACGAAGTTCAAGATCGGCCTGATGCACTCGACCTTCGCCGCCTACGACGTGCCGGCAGCCCACCTGACCAGCGAAGGCTGGTACACCAACAAGGCGCCCGGTGGCGTCGCCTACCGGTGCTCCTTCCGCGTCACCGAGGCGATGTTCTTCCAGGAGCGCATGATGCATGCCGCGGCCAATGACCTCGGCATGGACCAGGGTGAGTTCCGACGCATTAACCTCGTCAAGGACG
>JBIIDD010000266.1:0-2916 GCA_044238565.1 Candidatus Nanopelagicales bacterium | reverse complement strand
TGAAGTCGGGCGTCACGCTCAATGAGACCGCCATGGAGAAGCGCGCTGCTGAGACTCTCGCGGGCCTATCGGTGCGGACCCTGAAGTCCCTTCGCCAGCAGGTGTCGAGTCTCTCGGGTGGCCAGCGCCAAACCGTGGCGATCGCCCGCGCCGTGCTGTGGAACTCCAAGCTGGTCATCCTCGACGAGCCCACGGCCGCACTGGGCGTGGCTCAGACCGAGCAGGTCCTCAACCTCGTACGGCGACTTGCCGACAACGGCCTCGGCGTCATCCTCATCTCGCACAACATGAACGACGTGCAGGCTGTGGCAGACGACATCGCGTGCCTCTACCTCGGCCGCATGGCCGCCCAGGTGGAGAAGGCGAGTGTGTCGTCGCAGCAGGTCGTCGAACTCATCACCACCGGCAGGTCTGGCGATATCGGCCTGCAGCCCGAGATCGCCATGGGAGGTGCCGCATGAGCGCGCAGACCACCGACGTCGACATCGCGGCTGCCGGCGACACCGGGGGCATCGGTCAGTCTGTCCGCGACTACTGGGCGCGCGTGCGAGGGGGCGATATCGGCTCGCTCCCCGCGGTGCTGGGTCTCATCGCGCTCGTCATCCTCTTCGGCGCTCTCGAGGGGTCGACCTTCCTCTCCATCTTCAATTTCGCCAACCTCATTAATCAGAGCGCGGCGATCATCGTGCTGGCCATGGGCCTGGTTTTCGTCCTCCTCCTGGGCGAGATCGACCTCTCAGCGGGCTTCGCGGCAGGCACCTGCGCTGCGATCCTCGCGGTCGCCCTCAACAACTGGGGATTCGCCTGGCCCGTCGCGCTGCTCGCGGCGCTCCTCACCGGTGTCGTCATCGGCCTGGTGATCGGCATGCTCGTGGCCAGGCTCGGGATCCCGAGCTTCGTGGTCACCCTCGCGATGTTCCTCGCGCTCCAGGGCGCCATGCTGCTCATCATCGGCGAGGGTGGCACCATCCCGATTCGCAGCGACGCGATCCTCGTCGTCATGAACGGCAACATGTCCGTCGTTGCCGGCTGGGTCCTGGCCGTCATCATCGTCGTGGGCTTCGCGCTGTCGACACTCCTGGCCATCCGCCGTCGCCGCAAGGCCGGGCTGCCCGCCGAGGCCATGAGCGTGTGGGCCGTCAAGGTCATCGCCCTGGGTGCGCTCATCTTCGTCGCGACGTACCTGCTCAACCAGGAGCGTCAACTGCCCACGGCCAAAGTGACCATCCAGGGCGTGCCCTGGGTCGTGGTCGTGATCCTGGTGCTGCTCGTCGGACTCACCTTCATCCTGCAGCGCACCGGCTTCGGCCGGCATGTCTACGCCGTGGGCGGCAACCGTGAGGCCGCGCGTCGCGCGGGCATCAACGTCAAGGGCCTGATGATCACCTGCTTCGTCTTCTGTTCCACCCTTGCTGCGATTGCCGGTGTCCTCCTCGCCTCCCGCGACAACTCCGTGTCACCCACCACGGGCGGTGCGCAGACACTGCTCTTCGCAGTGGGTGCCGCCGTCATCGGTGGCACGAGCCTCTTCGGCGGGCGCGGCAAGATCCGTGATGCGGTCATCGGCGGACTCGTCATCGCCGTCATCGCCAACGGCCTGCCGCTCATCACGCAGCAGTCGGGTATCCAATTCATTGTGACCGGCCTGGTGCTGCTCGTCGCAGCCAGCGTTGACGCGATCTCGCGTCGGCGCACTGCCGCAACCGGCAATTAGGGCTCCCGTGCCCTCCCTTGCCGGGGCGACCCAGGACGAAGTACGTCGGTCCAACCTCTCCACCGTGCTGCGCCTGCTGCACCTCGGAGGAGCTCAGACGCGCTCGCATCTCACAGCGGTCACCGGGCTCAATCGCAGCACGGTGGGTGACCTCGTGAGCACTCTCGCGGCACTGGGCCTCGTGCGCGAACGCGCAGGAGATGTCCGCGGTGTGGGTCGGCCGTCGCTTGTCGTGGAGCCGGTCTCCACCTCGGTTGCGGTCCTGGCCCTGGATCTGCGAGTCGAGCGCACCGTGGCCGCGCTCGTCGGCCTGGGTGGCGAGGTCTTCGCACGTGAGGAGCGACGACACCGGGGCGGGGATCGCGAGGCTCTCTTGGCTGAGGTTGTCGACGTGAGCCGTGAGGTCATCGAAGCGCTCCCCGCTGGTGCATCCCTCGTCGGCGTATGCGCGGGCGTGCCTGGTGTCGTGCGCGCGACGGATGGCCTGGTGCGCTTCGCGCCCAACCTCGGCTGGACCGATGTGCCCCTCGGGGAATTCCTGCGCGATCGACTCGGTGGTCGACGTAGTGACGTGTCCGTGCGCAATGACGCGGATCTCGGCGTGCTTGCCGAGCAGGTTCGCGGCAGTGCGCGTGACAGCAGCACCGTGGTCTACCTCGCCGGAGACATCGGTGTCGGTGGCGGTGTCTTCGTCGACGGGCGCCCCCTGGTGGGCGCGGGCGGCTATGGCGGGGAGTTCGGCCACATGCGGATCAACCCGCAGGGCCACACGTGCCGCTGCGGTGCACGCGGATGCTGGGAGACCGAGATCGGGTTCGCCGCCCTCGCGCGGGCAGCCGGTGTGTCCCCTTCCGAGGGCCTGGGCGCGATCATCGATGGTGCCGAGCGTGGCGATCCCGAGGTGCTCGCCGCGTTCGCCAGCGTCGCCGACTGGCTGGGCATGGGCCTGGTCAACCTCGTCAATACGCTGAACCCGCAGTCCATCGTCCTGGGTGGTCACCTGGGCGTCGTGTACGCCGTAGCAGGCGATCGGGTGCTCTCTCAATTGGCGACGGCGCTGCCAGCAGCACGCGATCTCGTGCGCATCACCTCGTCTGAGCTCGGTGGGGATGCGCCGCTCATCGGCGCCTCCGAGCTCGCCTTCAGCGCCCTTCTCGAGGACCCTGTGGGCATGCTGCGCGATAGCGCCGCGAGTTAGTCCC
>JBIIDD010000265.1:0-2922 GCA_044238565.1 Candidatus Nanopelagicales bacterium | reverse complement strand
TGCGGGACGACGCCACCCGGGGTGTTGTAGGGCCCTTCTTCGATGACGGGCGGATTCTTCAGGCGGTACCCAGGTACGTACTGTGCGACGTCCTTCTCCATGGCGTAGATCGACTCCAGGACGGCGTCGTGGTCAGTGCCCTCAGGGAGTGCCCCAAACACGGTGTTGCGCATGATGATGGGCGGCTCGGCAGGGTTGAGGATGATGATGGCCTTGCTCTTCTCGGCGCCGCCGATCTCGCGCAGTGCTGTCGACGTTGTCTTGGTGAACTCGTCGATGTTCTGCCGCGTCCCGGGGCCGGCCGATTTCGATGACACGGTGGACACCATCTCGGCGTAGGGGAGGGACGGGACGGCGCGCTTGATGGCGTACACCATCGGCGTGGTGGCCTGGCCGCCGCACGTCACCATGTTGATGTTGGGTGCGTCCAGGTGCTCAGTGAGGTTCACTGCGGCGATGACCTTCGGACCCCGGGCGGCTGGAGTGAGGTCGATGGCGGTGATTCCAGCTTCGGCGTACTTCTTGGCGTAGCGCACGTGCACGTAGGCACTGGTGGCGTCGAAGACCATGTCGAAGTCATCGCCGTGCTCGAGGATCCAGTCGGGACCCTCATGCGGGGCGTCGACGCCGAGAGCCTTCGCGCGCGCGAGGCCGTCGGATGCCGGATCGATGCCGACCAGTGCGGTGAGTTGCAGCCTGTCGCTGCGCAGCATCTTGACCATGAGGTCGGTCCCGATGTTGCCGGAGCCGACGATGGCACATCTCAGGGGCATGCCGTGATCCCTTCGTGTCGGTGCGTGCGGTCAGGTGGTGCGCAGGGTGATGGGGCCGAGGCGATCGAATTCGGCGCGGAAGACGTCTCCTCGTGCGAACGGGACGGCAGCGTGCAGTGCCCCGGTCATGATGATCGCCCCGGCGGGCAGGGTGACTCCGAGGGGATGCAGGGTGTTGGCCAGCCAGGCGACGGCATCGATCGGACCGCCAAGTGCGGCGGCACCGGCGCCCGTGGCCACGAGTTCGCCGTTGCGTGTGAACACCATCCCGATGAGCGACGGGTCGTAATCCCCCAGGGGGACGACCCGGCTCCCGAAGGCAACTGCGCCGTTGGAAGCAAGGTCGGAGACGGTGTCCGCCAGCTTGATCCTCCAGTCGGCGATGCGGCTGTCGACGATCTCGAGTGCTGCTACGAGCCCGCGGGTTGCCTCCCAGGCGTCGGCCGCCGTGCAGTGCGGGCCTGACAGGGGTGCATCGAGGACGACGCAGATCTCGGCCTCCATCCGAGGGGCGATGTAGTCGTCGCAGAGCACCTCGCCGCCGTCGGGATAGACCGTGGACCCGAGGACCGGTGCGTAGTCGGGTTGGTCCACGCCGAGCATCTCCTGCATGGGCTGGCTGGTGAGGCCCAGCTTGTAGCCGATGATCGAGTCGCCCTCGGCCAGCAGGCCGGCCACCAGTCCCTGCTGGACGGCGTAGGCGTCGGCGATGGTCATGTCGGGGAAGCGCTCGGTCAGGGCTGCGATGGGCGTGTGATCGCGACGTGCCGCGATGAGGGCCTGCGACATCTCGCGGATCTGCTCGGCGTCAGGTCTGGTCACGGGGATCCCTCTCCTGCTGATCGACGGGGGGTGCGTGGGTCTCGGTAGCCCAGCCGCCGGCTCACCGCCAGGGCCGCATCGACGGCGGGGCGTGCGAAGCGTCGCAGGGAGTCGCTGCCCAGTCGCTGCACGGGACCCACGATGGAGAGAGCCGCGATGACCTCACCTCTCTCATTGCGCACCGGTGCGGCGATCGAGGCGGCCCCGAGCTCGGATTCGTTGACATTCTCCGCCCAACCCTGCCGGCGGACCTCGGCGAGGGCGCTGCGCAAGGCTCGGGGATCCGTGATCGTGTACGGCGTCTTGCGCTCGAGGCGCCACCCCCGCATGAGGGAATCCAATTCATCCTCTGGCAGGTACGCAAGCAACAGCTTGCCCGTGCTGGTGCAGTGCGCGTCATTGCGATGGCCCACACGCCCGAAGAGCCGCAGCGTCTGGGGACTCTCGCGACGCTCGACGTAGACGACCTCGCGACCGTCGAGCACCGCGACCTGCACGGTCTCACGTGTGGCGTTGCGCAGTTGATCGATGACGGGGGAGCAGGCCTCATGCAGATCGTTGTGCAGCGCCACCGATGCACCTAGTTCGTACATCGCAAGTCCGAGTCGGTAGGCGCCCGTGTCGGGATCCTGCTCGAGTAGGCGCTCCTCGGCGAGAGTGCTGAGCAGGCGATGCGCGGTGCTCTTGCCGATACCGAGGCGTCGGGAGAGCTCGGTGACGCCGATGTCACGATCCCCGCGCCCGAACTCCTTGAGGAGCCGAGCGGCATTGCGCACGCTCGAGAGGGTCGAGTGCTGACGGCGTGCAGGCGTTTCGGTCATTCGGGGGTCCTCAGGTGCTGGAGCAGGCTGCGGCGCACATCCTGGGGGTCTGTGGGAGGTTCGATCGTCAGCCCGCGAAGGCTCGGAGCGATGGCCTTCGCCAGCGCGACCTGTGCGCGCTCGAGTCCCGCGACGCTGGCCCCCTGCATCTCGTCGATGAGGGCTTCACGACCGGGGGCGTGGGCGCGCAATGCATCGAAGTCGCGTGCGGCTGCCGCGTGAGAATGCGCAAGACCCGTGCCGGCGTGCAGTGCATGGTGCGAGGTGAGGCTGCCTCCCGGAGGAACCGCAAGGTGATACACCACCGTCCGGATACCCAGGGCTCGGCGTACTTCTTCGTAGTCGGGCGCCTGCGACTCATCGATGAGTCCCAGCGCCGGCGTGATGACGGGGTCGAAGAAGCGCAGGCTCCAGTGGATGTCATCGATGGCGTCGCAGACCTCGACCTCGGGGCCGCGTGGCGCGGGGAGCACCTCAGCCGTACCGATGACGTGCAGCATGCGCAC
>JBIIDD010000264.1:0-2927 GCA_044238565.1 Candidatus Nanopelagicales bacterium | reverse complement strand
GGCCGGCTTGGCCGGTCTGCTGGCCGTGCTGTCGCTCCTGGCGTTGCTGGGCACGGGGCCTGCACGGGCGGAGGATGAGTCCGCTCCCGTGCGCATCACGATCACGGGCCTCGCACCGGTCGCTCTCGGCCAGGGCACCTCGCTGTCGATGAGCGGCACGATCGCCAACACGGGGCTCAGCGCGATCACCCAGCTGAGCGTGCGACTCACGATGTCGACGACGCCCCTTGTCGATCGTCGTGATCTGCGCAAGGCCACCGAGGCGGAGGGTGGCTACGGGTCCGTGCCGATCTACGAGTCGACGACAGCGGTCGTCGACTCACTACCTCCGGGTGCGAAGGCTGCCTACCGGATCTCGATCGACACCGCGCAGCTTCCCCTCGCGGCACCGGGTGTCTACGTCGTCGGAGTCGAGGCCATCGGCTACGGCCCCGCGGGCTACGTCATCCTCGACACCTCACGCACGCTGATCCCCTACATCCCGGATCCGTTGACGCCCGTCAACATCACCTGGCTCTGGCCTCTCGCGACAACACCTGCGCAGACTCCCGATGATGTCCTCCTCGGCGAGACCATCTCGCGCGAGATCTCCCCCGGCGGACGACTCGACGATCTGCTCGTCGCGGGCGAATCCTCTCCCTCGGTCAGCTGGGTCGTCGACCCCCAGGTGCTGCAGGTGGCCGACGACATGACCGACGGCTATCTCGTCGACAAGGGCGGGCAGATCCGAGCGGGCACTGCGGCGGACGACGCGGCCTCGTGGCTCACGCGTGCCCGCACGATCCTCGGGCCGCCGCAGGACGCCGAGCGTTCCACGCCCCGCCAGCGCCCTGTCTGGGTCCTGCCCTACGCCGACCCCGATGCTGACGCGCTCGCGGGTGCGGGACTAGATAACGACCTCGTCCGGGCAACGACCGCGGCACCCGAGGTGGCCGCGCGCCAACTCGATCGCGAGCCCGACGGCACACTCGCGTGGGCTGCGGGTGGCCGTCTCGACCGGGAGTCCCTGGACGTCCTGGCCTCAGCAGGAGTCCGGACGGTGGTCGTCCGTGACAAGGCAGCACCCGCCGCACCCGGTCTTACCTACACGCCTTCGGGCTACGTCGATGTCGAAGCCTCCGGCGGACGAGTGCGCGCCCTCGTCATCGATCCCGGATTGCTCACGGCACTGGAGCTCCCCCAGGGCAATCAGGCAACGATCCTCACCGCGCGGCAGCGCTTCCTCTCCGAACTCGCCTACGTCGCGCTCGAGCCCACCGAGGAGGTCCGCTACCTCATCGCCGCGGCGGGAAGCCCGCGCTGGGATCCCAATCCGCGGCTGCTCCGCGCGATCATTGCCTCGCTCCGCAGCACCCCGTGGACCAGACTCGTGCCTGTGAGCACGGTCCTCGCCCTTCCCGACTCTGCGGCAGCGCGGGTCGTCGACCCCGACGCTCGTCGAGCACGCGGGCTCACGGCGAGTTATCTCGCACGGATCACCGCGACCCAGGCCTCGATCGAATCACTGCGCACCGTCCTCACCGATCCCCTGTCCGTGACCGCGCCGATGACGTCGGCCCTGCTCCGTGCCGAGTCGAGCGCCTGGCGCACCCGCCCCCGCGAGGGCGAGCGCCTCCTCGACTCCATCGACGCCTCGCTCGCCGCGACCTCGGCGTCCGTCTTCGTCGTCCCGCGCGACAACGTCGTGCTGAGCGGCGACAGCGGCAGCGTGCCCGTGACGGTCACCAATGACTTCGACCAGGTCGTGCGCGTCGGGGTGGTGATTACCGGGGATCCCGCGGCGCGACTCGACGCTCCACCGCTACCTCCCGTGGAGATCGAGCCGGGTCGCCGCGCAAGCCTCGAGGTGCCTGTCCGTGTCGTCGGTGGTGAGGCCCTCACCGTGTCCGTCCAGCTCACCGACCCTTCGGGCAGGGCCTTCGGTGAACCCGCTTCGCTCGAGTTGCGCACCACGGCGTACTCCCGCGCAGCCCTGTGGGTTGCGGTCGCAGCCGCAGTAGTGCTCGTCCTCCTGGTCGTCTTCGACATCGTCCGGCGCGCTCGCCAGCGAGGAGCACGTCGAGCAGAGGGCACGGCATGAGCAGCGAGCGCCCCGATCCGAGCGAGGTCGCCGCCCCCCAGGGGCCGGTCGAACCCGAGATCGATCCCGCACTCGAGCCCGCCAACGCCTCGGAGGCTCGGTCCGCGACGACCGGCCTCCTCGGGTCGAGTGCGGTGATGGCGACGGGCACGGTCGTCTCGCGGGTCACCGGCGTGGCACGCGACATCGCGCTCACCGCCGCACTCGGCTTCTACCTCGTATCCGACGCCTACTCCCTGGGCAACACCATGCCCAACGTCCTCTACATCCTCATCATCGGCGGGGCGCTCAACGCGGTCTTCATCCCTCAGCTCGTGCGCCGGATGAAGGACGACGCCGATGGTGGTCAGGCGTACGCCGACCGGCTCATCACGCTCGCCGGACTCGTGCTTCTCGTCTGCTCGATCACTGCGGTGCTGCTCGCACCGGTCCTGGTGGATCTCTACGCGACCTCGGCGTATGACGACTCACAGCGCGAACTCGCCACAGCATTCGCGCGCCTGTGCCTGCCTCAGATCTTCTTCTACGGCATCTACGCGCTGCTCAGCCAGGTCCTCAATGCGCGCGGGCGGTTCGGTGCACCGATGTTCGCGCCCATCCTCAACAACATCGTCGCGATCTCGACGTTCCTCCTCTTCATTTCCATCGCGGGCACGTCAGCCGCGGCGGATGGCGCCCTCACGCCCGACCAGGTCGCACTCCTGGGCATCGGCACCACCCTGGGGGTGGCACTCCAGGCCCTCATCCTCATCCCGGTGCTCATGCGAGCGGGATACCGCTGGCGCCCGCGCTTCGACTGGCGCGGAGCCGGCCTCGGCAAGGCGGGTCACCTCGCGGTCTGGACACT
>JBIIDD010000263.1:0-2937 GCA_044238565.1 Candidatus Nanopelagicales bacterium | reverse complement strand
CGCACCTTCACTCTCTCGGAATCCTTCAGTGACGCGACGGGTCCGCTCTTCTACATCAACGGCGAGGTCTTCGACCACCAGGACATGCACGATCCCTTCGAGGTCGAGGTCGACACTGTCGAGGAATGGGTGGTCCGCAACGATCCCGCCGTGGCTCAGGGCGGCGCGGTGGAGGGGCATCCCTTCCACATCCACGTGAATCACTTCGTCGTCGTCGGTCGCGGCACATGGGATCCCGCCACGGGCAAGACGCTCACCTACCGCAAGGTCGAGCCACGTGCCTTCGAGGACACCGAGCAGGTCCTGCCCAATGAGTACGTCGTCTTGAAGATGAAGTTCCGAAGGTTCACCGGCAAGACGGTGTTCCACTGCCACATCCTCTTCCACGAGGACATGGGCATGATGGGCGCCTTCCGCATCGTGGAGAAGGGCAAGGGCGGCGGCTCCGGAGGAGGCCATCAGCACAGTCACTGACAGCGAGTGCGGGCGGAGGGACTCGAACCCTCACGTCTAAGACACACGGACCTAAACCGTGCGCGTCTGCCAATTCCGCCACGCCCGCGTGGGTCCAGGTTAGCGGCCGCCTAATCCAGGCCGAGGTCACGCCGCAGCTTGGCCACGTGCCCGGTCGCCTTCACGGCGTACATCGCCCGCTCGATGCGCTGCTGGCCGTCGATGACGAAGGTCGAGCGGATCACGCCGACGACGGTCTTGCCGTAGAGCTTCTTCTCCCCGTAGGCGCCGTACTTCTCCAGGACCTTGTGGTCGGGATCCGACAAGAGCGGGAATGTGAGTCGGTCGAGCTTGCGGAACTCCGCCAGCTTCTCGACCGGATCGGGGGAGATGCCGAGCACGGCGTAGCCCGCCTTCTTGAGGGAGGCGAGAGAGTCACGGAAGTCGCAGGCCTGTGTCGTGCAGCCAGGAGTCATCGCCGCGGGGTAGGCGTAGAGGATCACGGGTATGCCCTTGAAGGACCGCAGGGCGACCTTGTCGCCGCGGTCGTCGCGGAGGGTGAAGGCGGGAGCAAGATCGCCGGGCTCGAGTCGGGTCATGCGGAGATTGTGGCGCGTGGTCCGGAGTGCTCATCGACCCCTGCGGCGCGCTCCCGTCCGCGGACGCCGGTGACCGCGAAAACCACGAGGAACGCCGCCGCGCCGACGAGGACGATCATCGTGCCCGAGGGCACGCCCGCGTAGTAGCTCAGATACATGCCGATGAGGCCGCACGCGAGCCCCACGACCGTCGAGATGCCGAGCATGCGACCGAAGGAGTCGGTGAGCATGCGCGCGATGACCGCCGGGATGACGAGCATGGCCGCGACGAGCGTGACGCCGATGACGGTGAGGGTGACCAGGATCGACAGGGACAGCACGATCATGAGCATCGCCTCCACGCGGGCGACACGGATGCCCGACGCCTGGGCCACCTCCGGATCGAACGTGGTGAAGAGGAGCTCGCGATAGCGCAGGAGCACGAACGCACCGGCGATGGCCATGACGACGACGAGCCAGACGATCTGGCTGTTGGTGATGCCCAGGATGCTGCCGAAGAGCGCCTGGTCGAACGCCGGACCTGTCGAGCCGAACTTGCTGAAGAGTGCCACGCCAAGGGCGAACGACGCCGTGGTGATGACACCGATGGCCGCATCGGCGCCGACGCGTCCGCGTCGAGCGACGGAGGTGATGGCGATCGCCGAGGCGATGCCCCAGAGGCCGGCACCGAGGACGTAGAACTGCACGGCGAAGAGCTGCATGGCGGCGTACCCGCCGAAGATGGCGTGCGAGAGCCCGTGGCCGATGTAGCTCATGCCGCGCAGGACGATGTAGACGCCGATGAAGCCCAGCAGCGCACCGGACAGGGTCGCGACGATGAGTCCCTTCTGGAAGAAGGCGAAGCTCAGCGGCTCGATCAGGGTCTCCATGTCACTGCGCCTCTCTGGTCGAGTAGGCACCGTCGACGACGATGGGCATGCCGAGATGCTCGAGGACCTCGAGGCGAGCGCCGAAGGTCTCCTCGAGCACATGCGGGACGATGACGTCGCGGGGTGAGCCCGACGCGACGATGTGGCCGTTGACGCAGACGAGATGGGGCAGGTGTGCCGCCATGCCGTTGAGGTCGTGTGTGGTCAGCACGATGGCCATGCCGTCGGCGTGCAGATCTCCGAGCAGATGGAGCACGTCGTGCCGGGTGTTGATGTCGACACCGCTCGTGGGCTCGTCGAGCAAGAGGACCTGGGGCTCTCGCAGCAATGCCCGGGCCAGGAACATCCTCTGCTGCTGGCCACCGGAGAGTTCGCGGATGTGGCGGTTAGCGAGGTCGGCGATGCCGAGGCGCTCGAGCACGGCGGCCACCGCAGTGCGCTCCTGGGCCGAGGGCCAGGGCCAGATCCTGTGCTCTGTGCGCGCCATGAGGACGCACTCGAAGACCGTGACCGGGAACTTCCAGTCGACGGTCTCGAGCTGCGGCACGTAGGCGACGCGCAGACCCGGGGCGGTGGTGCGGATGCCGCTGCTGGGCTTGATGAGCCCGAGCAGGACTCGCAGCAGCGTCGTCTTGCCGGCCCCGGATGGACCGACGATTCCGGTAAACGCCGTGGAGTCGATGCGAAGTGTCACATCATGCAGGACTGTCGTCCGCCCGTATCCCGCGGAGACGGAGGCGAGGTCGATCAGCCCGGCTGACGTCACTGCGGATAGAAGGCGGTGTCGGGGACGGTCCGCTCGAAGACGAGCGCGTCGAGCTGTGTGGGCTGGCCACCGAGTCCGGAGATCATGGTGCTGTAGTTGTATCGCAGGAGCTCGAGCAGTGAATGCTGGGCCTCCCCTGGCGCCCCGGGCAGGTCGTCGTCGCGCAGGGAGTCCTCGTAGCGCACCCCGGTCTCGGCGGCGATCGCCTCGAGCACCGCTGAGGGGAAGACCTCGGAGCCGAAGATCGTCG